>NZ_JBHYKG010000248.1:0-13223 GCF_042741245.1 Kitasatospora sp. NPDC058965 | reverse complement strand
CCGCCCGGACCGGGCGGCGCGTCGGCACGGGCGGCGGTCAGCCGACGGCGTCGACCGCCAGGTCGAGGCCGCGGGTGGTGACGATCTCGGTGGTGCCGTCCGCCAGCCGGTAGGACAGGCCGACCACGGCGGCCCGGCCGGCGGCGACCGCGTCGGCGACGATCCGCGAGCGGTCCAGCAGCAGGTCGACCGTGTGCCTTATGTGCTCGGCGATGAACTCGCCGTCCTCGGTGTGCCCGGCCGCACGGGTGGCCAGCACGCTGGGGGTGACCCGCTCGATCACGTCGCGCACGTAGCCCTCGGCGGTGGTGCCGTCCTGCACGGCGGCGCGGGTGGCGGCGACGGCGCCGCAGGAGTCGTGGCCCAGCACGATCACCAGCGGGGTGCCCAGCACGGCGATCCCGTACTCGATGCTGCCCAGCACCTCGGGACCCATCACGTGGCCGGCGGTGCGCACCACGAAGAGGTCGCCCAGGCCGCGGTCGAAGATGATCTCTGCCGCGAGGCGGGAGTCGGAGCAGCCGAACAGCACCGCGAACGGGCTCTGCCCGGGCGCCACCTCGGTGCGCCGCTCGGCGTCCTGGTTCGGGTGCGAGGGCTCGCCGGAGACGAACCGCCGGTTGCCGGCCAGCAGCACGTCGAAGGCTTCGCGGGGCGTCGAAGGCAGATTCTCGATCATGCCCGCAGCCTACGACAGCCGGGTGCGGCCCCGCGCAGTCGGGCCCGATCCCGGGACGGCGCCCCGTCCGGAGCAATCCGCGCCGTCCGGCGCTCCGAACGGGAAGTGAGCACCGGGACGGCGAGCCCGAACGGTCGGGCCGACCGGTGCGCAGGAGGCGGAGGGCACAGTGACCCTGTCCAGTACCGCGGTGGGCGCCGGCCCCGGCCGGGCGGGCGGCGCGCGCCGGACGGTGGCCGTGGTCGGGTCCGGCGTCGCCGGGCTGACGGCGGCGTACCGGCTGCAGCGCGCGGGGACGTCCGTCGTGCTGTTCGAGGCCGACGACCGGCTCGGCGGGCACGCGCACACCCAGCGCGCGGTGGGGGCCGACGGCCGGGCGGTGGCCCTGGACACCGGGTTCCTGGTGCACAACGAGCGGACCTACCCGCACCTGGTCGCGATGTTCCGCGAACTCGGCGTCGCCACCCGCGCCAGCGACATGAGCATGTCGGTGCGGTGCGACGGCTGCGGGCTGGAGTACGCGGGCGCCCGCGGGCCGGCCGGGCTGCTCGCGCGGCCGGAGGCGCTGCGGCACGGGCGCTACCTGCGGATGCTGGCCGAGGTGCCGCGCTTCCACCGCCGGGCCCGCCGGCTGCTGGCCGATCCCGGGGCCGGCGACCCGACGCTGCGCGAGTTCCTGGCCGCGGGCCGCTTCTCGCCCTACTTCGCCGCCCACTTCACCACCCCGGTGGTCGCCGCCGTCTGGTCCTGCGCCCCGGACCTGGCGGGCGACTACCCCGCGCGCTACCTGTTCGCCTTCCTGGCCAACCACGGCCTGCTCTCCGTCACCGGTTCGCCCACCTGGCGCACCGTGGTGGGCGGCTCGCAGACCTACGTGGCCCGGATCGCCGAGCGGTTGGCCGCGGTCCACCGCGGCGCACCGGTGCGGACGGTGCGCCGCCACGTCGACGGGGTGGCGGTCACCACGCGGGACGGTCGGACCACCGAGGTGGACGCCGTCGTGATCGCCACCCACGCCGACCAGGCGCTCGCCCTGCTGGCCGACCCCGGCCGGGCCGAGCGGGAGGTGCTCGGCGCCTTCCCGTACTCGCGCAACCCCACCGTGCTGCACCGCGACGCCTCCCGGCTGCCGCGCGCCGTCCGGGCCCGCGCCTCGTGGAACTACCGGATGAACGACTGTGCCGACACCGCCGCGGGCGTGCAGGTCAGCTACCACCTCAACCGCCTGCTCGGCCTCGACACCACCGAGGACTACCTGGTGACCCTCAACGAGGACGAGGCACGCCCCGTGCCGGCCGAGCACGTCGTCTCCCGCACCGTGTACGAGCACCCGGTCTACACCCGGGAGAGCGTCGCCGCGCAGGCCCGGCTGCCAGAACTGAGCACCGGGCGCACCGCGTTCGCCGGTGCCTACCACGGCTGGGGCTTCCACGAGGACGGCTGCCGGTCGGGCCTGGCCGCCGCGCAGGCACTGCTCGGGGTGAGCGCGCCGTGACCGGCACCGCCCCCACCGGCGTCACCGCCACCACCGCCGCCACCACCACGCACCGTCGAGCCGGAGGACCGCCGCAGATGAGCCTGTCGACCGATCACCCCGCCGCCGCTCCCCCGTCGGCCGCACCGGCCCTGACGGTGGATCCGGAGCGCTGGCCGGACCTGGCCGCACTGCCCCGCGTCCCGCTGCGCGCGGCCGTGGCCCGGCGCCTGCTGCTGCGCACCGCCCGCCGCCGGGGCCTGCGGGTCGAGCTGCCGGACGGACGCCTGCTGGCGGCCGCGCCGGCCGGCGCGCCGACCCTGCGCCTGCACCGCCCGCAGGAGTTCCTGCACCGGGTCGGCCGCAGCGGGCTGATCGGGTTCGGCGAGTCCTACCAGTGCGGCGACTGGGACTCGCCCGACCTGGTCGCGCTGCTCACCGAGCTGGCCACCGCCCCCGAGACGCTGGTGCCCACCGGTGCGCAGTGGCTGCGCCGCCTGTACGTGCAGCGTCCGCCGGCCACCGAGCTGAGCACCCCCGACAACGCCCGGGCCAACATCCACCGGCACTACGACCTGTCCAACGACCTGTTCGCGCTCTTCCTCGACCCGACCATGAGCTACTCCGCCGCCCTCTTCCCGACCGACGCGGCGGGCACGCCGGTGGCCTCCTGGGAGACCCTGGCGGCCGCGCAGCACCGCAAGATCGACCAGTTGCTGGACCTGGCCCGGGTCGGCCCCGGCAGTCGGGTGCTGGAGATCGGCACCGGCTGGGGCGAGCTGGCGATCCGCGCGGCGGCCCGCGGCGCCCGGGTGGTCAGCCTCACCCTGTCCGAGGAGCAACTGGCCCTGGCCCGCCACCGGATCGCCGCCGCGGGCTTGGCGGACCGGGTGGAGGTGCGGCTGTGCGACTACCGCGCCGCCCGGGGCAGCTACGACGCGGTCGTCAGCGTCGAGATGATCGAGGCGGTCGGCCGGCCGTTCTGGCCCGTCTACTTCGCCACCCTGGACCGGGTGCTGGCCCCCGGCGGGCGGGTGGCGCTGCAGGCCATCACCATGCCGCACGAGCGGATGCTGGCCAGCAGCGGCACCTACACCTGGATCCTCAAGTACATCTTCCCCGGCGGCCAGATCCCCTCCGTCGAGGCGGTCACCGAGACCGCCGCCCGGCACACCCGCCTGCGGGTGGCCGACAGCCCGGCCTTCGGCCCGCACTACGCGCAGACCCTGCGGCTGTGGCGCGAGCGCTTCACCGCCCGGGCCGCGGAGGTCGGCGCGCTCGGCTTCGACCAGGTCTTCCGGCGGATGTGGGAGCTGTACCTGGCCTACTCCGAGGCCGGGTTCCGCACCGGCTACCTGGACGTCCACCAGGTCCTGCTCACCCGACCGGAGGAGGCCCGATGACCGCCGCCGCCCAGCTGTCCACGATGCTCACCGGCCTGCTCGGCGACCCGGCGCCGGTGCGGCTGAAGGCCTGGGACGGCTCGGTGGCCGGACCGGCCGACGCGCCGACGGTGGTGCTGCGCCGTCGGCGGGCGCTGCGCCGGCTGCTCTGGCAGCCGGGCGAGCTGGGCCTGGCCGACGCCTACATCAGCGGTGACCTGGACGTCGAGGGCGACCTGGCCGGTGCGCTCTCGCAGGTGCGCACGGCACTGGCCGGGCGCCGCCCGGTCCGGCCCGCCGCGCGCGACTGGCCGGGGCTGCTGACCGGCGCGGTGCGGCTCGGCGCCCTCGGCCCGCGCCCCGAACCGCCGACCGGCCGGGCCCGGGTGCGCGGCGCGCTGCACAGCCGGGCCCGCGACCGCGCCGTGGTGAGCCACCACTACGACCTGTCGAACGAGTTCTACGCCCTGCTGCTCGGCCCGGCGATGGCGTACTCCTGCGCCTACTGGGCGGAGCCGGCGGCCGGCCTGCAGGCGGCCCAGCAGGCCAAGTTCGACCTGGTCTGCCGCAAGCTCGGGCTGGCCCGGGACAGTCGGCTGCTGGACGTCGGCTGCGGCTGGGGCGCGCTGGCGATCCACGCGGCCCGCCGGTTCGGCGCGCAGGTCACCGCCGTCACCCTGTCGCGGCGTCAGCACGCCTTCGCCACCGCCGCGGTGGAGCGCGCGGGTGTCGCGGGCCGGGTGACGGTCCGCCACCAGGACTACCGGGAGCTCGCCGACGGTCCGTACGACGCGATCAGCTGCATCGAGATGGGCGAGCACGTCGGCGACCACCAGTACCCCGCCTTCGCCCGCCGGCTGCACGGCCTGCTCCGGCCGCGGGGCCGGCTGCTGGTCCAGCAGATGTCGCGCGGCCCGGCGGCACCGGGCGGCGGCGCCTTCATCGAGACGTACATCGCCCCCGACATGTCGATGCGTCCGGTCGGCGCGACGGTCGAGCTGCTGGAGTCGGCGGGTCTGGAGCTGCGCCAGGTGGAGGCGCTGCGCGAGCACTACGCCCGCACCATCGACGCCTGGCACGCCAACCTGCGCGAGCACCGCGGGCAGTTCGCCGCTCTGGTCGGCGAGCCGACGGTGCGGCTGTGGCAGCTCTACCTGGCGGGCAGCGCGCTGGCCTTCGCCGAGCGGCGGATGGGCGTGGACCAGATCCTCGCCGTCCGCCCCGGCCCGGACGGGGGCACCGACGAGCCGCCCACGCCCGCCGGCTGGTACCTGGCCGCCGACGGCGGCGCGGCGGTCAGCCCGGACGCCGGGCCCGCTCGGTGATGTTGCGGGCCATCGCCGCGAAGACGACGGAGTGGAACGGCACCACCGACCACCAGTAGGCGTGGCCCGCCAGCCCGTGCGGGTGGAACAGCGCGCGCTGCTGGTAGCGCGCGCCGCCGTCCGTCCCGGGGGTCACCCGCAGTTCGAGCCAGGCCAGGCCGGGCAGGCGCATCTCGGCGCGCAGCCGCAGCAGGCGTCCCGGTTCGATCTCCTCCACCCGCCAGAAGTCGAGGGCGTCGCCGACCCGCAGCCGCTGCGGGTCGCGGCGGCCCCGGCGCAGGCCCACGCCGCCGGCCAGCCGGTCCAGCGTGCCGCGGGCGGCCCAGGCGAGCGGCAGCGAGTACCACCCGTTCTCGCCGCCGATGCCCTCGACCACCCGCCACAGGCTGGCCGGGTCGGCGGCCACCGTCCGTTCCCGCAGGTCCTGGTAGAGGCTGCCGCCGGCCCAGTCGGGGTCGGTGGGCAGCGGGTCGCTGGGCGCGCCGGGCAGCGAGGCCGAGGACCAGCGGGTGGCCACCCGGGCGTCGCGGATCCGGCGCAGCGCCAGCTGCACCGCCCGGTCGAAGCTGGTCGGTCCGCCCGGCGGGTCGGGGATCCAGCGGGCGATGTCGTGCTCGCGGCAGACCACCTCGTGGCGCAGCGACTCGACCAGCGGGCGGGCCAGCGGGCCGGGGACGGGGGTGACCAGGCCGACCCAGTGGCTGGACAGCGCCGGGGTGAGCACCGGGACCGGCAGGATCAGCCGCCGGGGCAGGCCGGCCGCCCTGGCGTAGCGCTGCATCATCGACCGGTAGGTCAGCACGTCGGGCCCGCCGATGTCGAAGGCCCGGTCGACCTCGGGGGGCAGCTCGGCGGCGCCGACCAGGTAGTGCAGCACGTCCCGCACGGCGATCGGCTGGGTCCGGGTGGTGACCCAGCGGGGGGTCACCATGGCGGGCAGCCGCTCGGTCAGGTAGCGCAGCATCTCGAACGAGGCCGAGCCGGAGCCGATCACGACGCCGGCCCGCAGTTCGGCGGTGGGCACCGAGCCGGCGCGCAGGATCCGGCCGACCTCGGCGCGCGAGCGCAGGTGCGGGGAGAGCCGGTCCTGCGGCACCCCCGCGGGCAGCAGGCCGCTGAGGTAGACGATCCGGCCGACCCCGGCCGCGGCGGCGGCCCGGGCGAAGGCCTGCGCGGCGCGGCGGTCGAGCTCCTCGAAGCCCGGGCCGGTGCCCAGGGAGTGGACCAGGTAGTAGGCGACGTCGATGCCGTCGAGGGCGCCGACCAGCGTCTCGGGCCGGGTGACGTCCGCGGCCACCGCGGTCACCTCGCCCCGCCAGGGCTGGTCCCGCAGCCGACCGGGGTCGCGGGCCAGGCAGCGGACCCGGTGGCCCCGGGCCAGGAGTTCGGTGACCAGCCGGCCGCCGATGTAGCCGGTGGCGCCGGTCACCAGGCAGTGCGGTCCGGTCGTCGTGTGCTCGGCGTGCTCGTCCACCGTCGGCTCCTTCCGAGCGGCCCGGCGTGCTCCGCCCGCTGCGGGCACCCGCTGGTGTTCGGAGCCGGACGGCCGTCGGGATGGGACCGGCCGGCGCGGACCCGGTGCCTCCTGCCGTCGGTCCGGCAGGAAGCCGGTTCGGCTGCGCTAGAGCCGCACGGGCTGCCGGCCCCCGGGAGCGGGCACGGGCGCGGGGCGGGGCAACAGGCGCTGGCGGTGGTGCTCCTCGGTGAGGTCGTGCAGCCGTGCGTGCAGCAGGTGGGTCAGCCGCAGCAGCCCGACCGGCCGGTCGCCGCCGTCGTGGGCCAGCACGGCGGCCTCGGTGACCCGGTGTTCGGCCAGCAGGTAGGCGGCCTGGCGCAGGGTGTCGTCGGTGCGGACGGACAGCCGCGGCGGCTCGTCCGGGCCGGCGGCCGGCCAGGGGTCCATGACCTCCTCGACGAAGAAGGTCTCCAGCGGGTCGGTGGAGTACTCCCGGGTCAGGTGCAGGCCGCGGCGGGCGATCTTCTCGGTGAGCACCGAGCGCTTGAGGACCAGCGCCGACAGGGCGTAGGCCGTGGTCGAGGAGATCAGCAGCGAGGGGCCGGCGCCCCAGGCGTGGGTGAGCTCCATGGTGAAGACCACGCCGGTGAGCGGCGAGCGCATCACGCCGCCGACCACGGCGGCCAGGCCCGTCATCGCCCAGAAGCCGGGGACCACCTGCGGCAGCACCAGCCCCTCGGCCGCGCCGAGCGCGCCGCCGATCATGAAGACCGGCGCCAGCACGCCGCCGGAGGTGCCGGAGCCCAGCGAGAGCGACCAGATGAGCGTCTTGACGACGAGGATGCCGATGATCAGCGAGGTGGTGGCCCGCCCGGTCAGCAACTGGTCGATGACGTCGTAGCCGACGCCCAGCGCACGGGGCTCGAACAGGCCGCCGACGCCGATCACCAGGCCGCCGATCGCGGGCCACCACATCCAGTGGAAGGGCAGCTTGGCGAACGCGTCCTCGGCCCGGTACACCAGCCAGGTCGCGGCCACCGCGAGCAGGCCGCCGACCGCGCCGGCGACCACGCACAGCGCCTGGGCGGCGGTGGAGACGTGCAGGCCGGCCGTGGGGACGGGGAACACGGCGGCCGTGCCGAGCAGGTACCCGCGTCCCACGGTGGCGACGGCGACGGCCGCGACCACCGGGACGAAGCTGCGCGGGCGCCACTCGAAGAGCAGCAGCTCCACGGCGAGCAGCACGGCGGCGAGCGGGGAGTTGAAGGTGGCCGCCATGCCCGCGGCGGCGCCGGAGACCAGCAGCGCCTTGCGCTCGTCGGCGCTCAGGCGCAGCAGTTGGGCCAGGATCGAGCCGATCGCCCCGCCGGTCATGATGATCGGGCCCTCGGCGCCGAACGGGCCGCCGGTGCCGATGCTGATCGCGGCGGAGACGGGCTTGAGCACGGCGACCCGGGGCGCCACCTTGCTGCCGCCGGTGAGGATCGCCTCGATGGCCTCCGGCATGCCGTGGCCGCGGATCTTCTCCGACCCGTACCGGGCCATCAGCCCGATCACCAGGCCGCCGGCGACCGGCGCGAACAGCACCAGCCACCACGGCTGGTGGGCGGCTCCGGGCGCCACCATGCCGGTGCTCCAGCGCTGGAAGAACACCAGGTTGCTGACCAGGCCGATCAGCTTGAGCAGCAGGAAGGCGGCCACCGAGCCGAGCCCGCCGACCACCAGGGCAAACCCGGTGACCAGCAGCATGCGCGGACCGACGGTGAAGTCGCCCAGGTGGTGGGCCCTGCGGCGGGCGGTCACGAGGTCACCGGGCCGTAGCGGGCGCGGCCGGCCGGGCGGGCCCGGAGGGTGACGCAGGGTGTCGGGTGGTGATCCGATCGTATGTCGTCCATGGATCGGATTATTGCATCATGCAATGGTCGCCCGGCGGGGGCGCCCGCATCGTGGGCGCCGGAGCCGCGCACGCGGGCGCCGACTCCGCACCACCCGCGCCCCGGTGATGCGCCGCACTCCACCCCTACTCCATTGGCGAAAGTATTGCATCATGCAATACTTCTGCTGCGCCGAGAACCAGGAGGGCCCATGGACACGGACCGGACCGTCGATCCCGGCTGTGCCGACGGGCGCCCGCCCCGGACCGGGCCGGCCCCGCGCCTGCGCCTGGAGTCGCTGCACGGCCTGCCGGTGCCCGGAGCAGGTCTGCGGGTCCTGCTGGAGCGCAGCCTGCCGGTCCGCCTGGCGGTCGGGACCGGGCGGCCCGGCCTGTGGCTCCCCGCCCTGGCACCGTCGGGCGCGCTGCGCCGCTGGTACGCCGAGCACCGGGAGGAGTTCGAGCCGTTCGCGGAACGCTACGGCGAGGAGCTCGACCGGCCCGACCGGGCCGCGCAGTGGGAGCGGCTGCGGGCGGCCGCCGCCGACCGGTCCCTGATCCTGCAGGTCGCCGGGCGGAACCCGGCGCGCAGTCACGCGGCGGTGCTGGCCCGCCGGTTGGACGCGGCGCCGAACGGCCCCCGGTAGCGGTGGGCCCGGGTCAGGAGCCGTCCGGGCCGGGGCCGAGGTCGGTCAGCGGGTCCACCGCCGGGATGTCCGCGGCGGCGGTCAGTGCGGTGAGCCCCTCGACCAGGGCCGAGCGGCGGTCCGGCGACAGCCGCGAGACGATCGCCTCCACCTCCCGGTGCCGGTGCTCCAGCACCTCGTCCACCAGCCCGCGCCCCTGGGCGGTCAGCTGCAGCACCACCTCGCGCCGGTTCCCGGGGTTCGCCTGACGGTCCACCAGGCCGGCGGCCTCCAGCCGGTCCACCGACCGCATCGCGGTGGACGGGTTGACGGCGAGCGCGCCCGCGAGCACCGCGAGCTTGGTGGCGCCCAGGTTCTTCAGCACCACCAGGGTGCGCAGCTGAGGCACGGTCAGGGATTCGTCGAGGTCGGCGAGCGCGCGGGCGGACAGGGCGACGAACAGCCGGGAGGCGGCCATCACCGCCGCGATCACCTCGTCGGTGTCGCGCGACAGACCCTCGCTCCCGTCCTCCAGCACGCAGACGTTTATACCGCACCCGCACGGGGGCAGCGGGCCGGCCGCGGGCGTGACCCCGTGCTGCTACCGGCGGCCCTCCCGGTGCACCCGCAGCGCCCACAGGACCAGCGGCACCTGGAGCGGGAGCCGGGCCAGCGCCAGCTGGCGCCACGGGGCGGGCCGGTGGCGCCAGTCGTAGGCCATCTTGACGTTCGCGGGGAAGACGGCGGCGAAGAGTCCGGCGGCCGCCAGCGCACCCTTGGCCCGGGTGGCGGGCGCGGCGACGGCCGCACCGGCCGCGAGCTCGGCCGCACCGCTGGCGTACGTCCAGAACCTGGGCGTACCGGGCAGCGAGGTCGGCACCATCGGGTCGAACAGCTTGGGCGCCACCAGGTGCACGACGCCGGCACCGATCAGCAGGCCGCTCAGCGCCTTGGCGGCCCCGCGCGGTGCCCCGGATCCGGTCATGGCAGTGTCCTCTCGTCGGGCTGCCCCGGCCGGAGCATGGTTACCAACCGGTAGCAATCTGCCCGAGCGCGCCGCGCCGGTCAAGGGCCCGGCCCGGCGCCGGTCACCCGAGCGTGGCGCGCAGCCAGGCCAGCTTCTCGGCCAGGTGCCGCTCGCCGCCGCCCTCGTGGCCGTTGAACCCGTACACCCGCAGCTCCTTGGGCCCCTGGTAGCGGTGGTAGGCCGTGAAGCAGGTCGACGGGGGGCAGACCGGGTCCATCATCGCGATCGAGAAGAGCGCCGGCGCCGTGGCCCGGCCGGCCAGCAGCGCGGCGTCGAAGTGCGCCAGGGTGGCGAACGCGGCCTCGGTGCGGTCGGGGTGCAGGCGCAGGTACTCGGCGATCTCGGTGTACGGCGGCTGCGCGGCGATCTCTGCGCCGCGCCGGACGTGGCACAGGAACGGCACGTCGGTCAGCACCCCGGCGAGCCCCGGGACCAGGCCCGCCACCGCCAGCGCGATGCCGCCGCCCTGGCTGATGCCGGTGACCGCGATCCGCTCGGGATCCACCACGGGCAGCTCCCGGGCCGCGGCGACCAGGCGGACGGCGTCGGTGTAGACGCGCCGGTAGTAGTGGCTGTCGGGTGCCTCGATGCCGCGGGTGAGGAACCCCGGCACCGCGCCCGAGACCTGCGCACCGGGATCGTCGGTGGCGCCCGCCGCGGCCGACCAGCCCTGGCCCCGGGTGTCCATCACCAGGTGCGCGTACCCGGCACAGGCGTAGGTCAGGTTCTCGTGCGGCAGCCCGCGGCCGCGCCCGTAGCCGAGGTACTCCACCACGGTGCCGAGCGGCTCCGCGGCCCCGGCCGGGAGGCGGAGCCAGGCGCGCACCGGCTGTCCGGCGAAGCCGGTGAAGGTGAGGTCGTGGGTGGTCACCGCGGTGAGCCCGTTGTCGACGGGCGTGCAGGTCGTGGTGCCCGCCCGGGCGTCGGCGTCGGCGAGGGTGCGCTGCCAGAACTCCGCGAAGCCCTCGGGCTCCGGCAGCTCGGGCCGGTAGTCCCGGCACTCGGACAGCGACAGGTCGGTCAGCGGCACGGCGACTCCACGGGTTCGCAGGGGTGGTGGGTGCGGGCCGCCAGGTCCACGACGGTGGCGAAGTTCGCCTGCGCGGCGCGGGCGCGCTCGACCGGGTCGGTCCGGTCGGGCCGCCAGCAGGTCTTGGCGGCGAGGAAGAGGAGCCCGCCGAGGTGGGCCAGGGTCTGCTCGGCCCGGGCGGTGGTCAGCAGCGAGCCGGGTTCGCCGTACGCGCCGTCGACCGGGTCGGCGAACGGCAGGTGGGTGTCGTCCCAGGCGCCGCCGTAGGCGTTGGCGCGGTCGCCGTTGCCGGAGAAGGTGTAGCCGCGCAGCAGTCCGCTCGCGGCGGCCCGGGCGGCGTGCTCGGCGACCCGGTCGGGGTCGCGCAGCTCGATCAGCGAGCGGCCCCAGTTGAGGCTCAGTCCGAGGCCGGAGCCGGCCAGCTCGGCCAGCACGGCGAGCTCCTGATCGAGGGTCAGGAACCCCTTGACCGGCGGCTGCCCGGGCACGGCGGCGTCGCAGTGCTCCAGCAGCACGGCGGCGCCGTCCCAGTCGAGTGCGGCGAGCTCGGCGAGCGAGGCGCGCAGCGCCTGCGGGCACCCGGCGAGCGGCCCGCCGTAGCCCGGGGCGGAGTGGAACTCCACGGCGAGCACGGCGCGGCGCCCGGCCCGGTCGTTGATCCGCCGCACCCCCTCGGCGATCCGGCGGGCCGCGGCCAGCGCGGCCGCGCGGCCGGCGGGCACCGGTGAGGCCAGGCCGAAGGTGTGGTCGGCGAGCCAGGCGGGGTAGGTGGCGGCGATCGCGGTGAGCGCGACGGCCCAGTCGGCGGGCAGCACGTCGAGCAGCTCGCCGATCCGGTCGGGGGTGCCGTCGTCGCGCCAGGCCAGCGCGACCCCGGTGGCGTCCGGGGTGGTGCCCAGCGTGCGGTAGTAGGCGAGTTCGGCCTCGCGCCCGGCGGGCGCGCAGGTGTACCCGGCGATGATCCGGTGCATCCGGGTGGTTCCTTCCAGGGTCCGGTGCGGTGATGCGGTGCGGGTGCCGGTGGGGCACGGCCCGGCGAAGGGCGGTCGTGCGCCACCGGCGGTGCGGGGGTCAGTCCGCGTCGGTGCGCCGGACGGCGTCGGCGAACCAGCGGGTCAGCGTGGTCGGGTGGGTGATGGCCGTGCCGACCACCACCGCGAAGGCGCCCGCCGCGATCGCCGCGGCCGCCTGGTCCGGCGTGTGGATCCGGCCCTCGGCGACCACCGGGACCGGCAGCCGGCGGGCCAGCCGCTCCACCAGCGCCAAGTCCGGGCCGGGCGTCTTCGGCGAGTCCTCGGTGTACCCGGACAGGGTGGTGCCCACCAGGTCCGCACCGAGTTCCGCGGCCCGCACCGCCTCGGCCTCGGTCGCCACGTCCGCCATCACCAGGCGCCCCGCCTCGTGCACGGCGTCGATCGACTCGGCGAGCGGGCGCCCGTCCGGGCGCGGGCGGGCGGTGGCGTCGAGCGCGACGATGTCGGCGCCGGTGCGGGCGACCTCGCGGGCGTGCATCGCGGTGGGGGTGATGACGACGCCCGCCTTGCCGTCCTTCCACAGGCCGATCAGCGGCGCCCGGGTGGCGGCGCGGATCGCCCACAGGTCGGCCAGCCCCTGGGCCCGGATCCCGGCGGCGCCGCCGTCCAGCGCGGCCAGCGCCATCCGGCGCATCGCGTCGGGGTCGCGCAGCGGCTCGCCCGGGTAGGCCTGGCAGGAGACGATCAGCTGTCCGCGCAGCGGCGCCAGCACCGGGTGCCCGGAGGCCGGGCCGGCCGTGCGGCCGGCTGGTCCGGCGTCGGGTACGCCGCTCATCCGGCCACCGCCCAGCCCAGCCGCCCCGCACCGACCAGCGCGGCGGCGGTGCCGAGCCGACCCGGCGTCAGCCGGACCTCGGCCAGCGGCGCCAGCAGCTCCGCCGCGAATGCGGCCCGCAGCGGACCCCACCACGGCTCCCCGCAGCCCGTGACGCCGCCGCCGACCAGGACCAGGTCCGGGTCGAGCAGGTTGGCCAGCCCGCCGAGGGCCTGGCCCAGGGCCGCCGCCCCGGTCGCCAGCACGCCGGCGGCCACCGGGTCACCGGCCCGGGCCAGCGCGGCCACGGCGCGCAGGTCGGGCACGCCCGGGTCGCCCGCGGCCCGCCGGTGGGCGGCGAGCATCGCCGGCCCACTGGCGACCGCCTCCACGTGGCCGGTGCCGCCGCAGCTGCACGCCAGCCCGGCGGCGGCCGGCACCGCGAGGTGGCCCAGGTGCCCGGCGACGTGCCGGGCCCCGTGGTGCACCCGTCAGTCGAGCAGCAGCGAGCCGCCCACCCAGGTGCCCACCGCTACCAGCAGCACGCTCGCCGCCCCCGCCGC
>NZ_JBHYKG010000247.1:0-13226 GCF_042741245.1 Kitasatospora sp. NPDC058965 | reverse complement strand
GTGTGGCCCAGGCGGTGCCGGCGACCGACACGGTCCCGGCGGGCACCCGGGCGAACGGGGCCGGCACCTCGATCCGGGACGCCGTCTTCACCGCGCCGGTCCGGTCCCAGCCCCGCTCGACCCAGTACGGGTCGTAGGCGGCGAAGGTGGTGACCTCCAGGTCCACCAGCCACTTGGTGGCCGAGGTGTAGCCGTAGAACCCGGGCACCACGGAGCGGCACGGGAAGCCGTGCGCCACCGGCAGCGGTTCGCCGTTCATCGCCACCGCGAGCAGTGCCGTCCGCCCGTCCAGCACCGCGGCCAGCGGGGTGCCGATGGTCATCCCGTCCTTGGACCGGCCGACCAGCTGGTCCGCCCCCGCCCGGACGCCGGCCTGCCGCAGCAGGTCCGCCAGCGGGGCGCCGAGCCAGCGCGTGGTGGACACGTACGGGCCGCCGACCTCGTTGGAGACGCAGGAGAGGGTGTGGTCCAGCTCGGTCAGCGGTCGGCGCAGCAGCTCGTCGAAGCCGATCAGCAGCGGGTGGTCGACCAGCCCGTGCACCCGCAGCGACCAGTCGCGCGGGTCGATCCGGGGCAGCGCGAGCGCGGTGTCGACCCGGTAGAAGTCCTGGTTCGCCGTCACGAACCGGGACAGGCCCGGCACCCCCGGGGTGACGCCGGGCGGCAGCGCCGGAGCCGGCACGGCGGGCGGCGGGAGGCGGACCGCCCGGCGGGCGGCGCCGACGTCGTACCGGCGGTCGGCGAGCATCCGGCCGCCGAACGCGGCCAGGGTGCCCAGCGCCAGCGTCCCGCCGGTCGCGACCAGGACGGCGCGCCGACCGGGCCCCTCGGGGACGGCCACCCCGGTGGCCGGCGGCCGGGCCCGCCGGCGCCGGCGGCCGAGCAGCAGCAGTGCGGTGGCGCCGACCAGGCCCGCCGCCACCGACGGCAGCGCGTCCGCGGTGGTGGCGGTGGTCCGCGACAGGGCGGCCCAGACCCCGACCCCGCCGAAGAGCAGCAGCACCGCGGCGCCCGCCACCGGCCACCGGGCGGCCAGCAGCCCGGCCAGGGCCGCCAGCGCGGCCATCACGAGGTAGATCCCCAGCAGCAGCATCGGCTTGTCCTGGGTGCCGAAGTGGCGGACCGCGTACTCCTTCACCGGCGTCGGGGCCAGGTCGATCGCGGCCGAGCCGACCGCGGTGACCGGCGCCCCGGCGGGGCCGGTGAAGGCGGCCACCAGCTCGCCGGCCCCCACCGCAGCGGCGGCCGCGGCCAGCCCGGTGAGGGCGTCGCCCGCCGCCCGCAGCAGGCGCTGCGGGCGGGTCGGACCGGTTGTCCGGCCGGCAGTCACAGGTCTTCGCTCCGATCGGTGGACGGGTCGGGGGCCGCGGCCGGGATCAGGAGGTCGGCATCAGCACGGTGTCGACGATGTAGACGGTGGCGTTGGCGGTCTGCACGTTGCCGCAGAGCACCTTGGCGTTCCCGTTGACGGTGAAGTCCGTGCCGCTGCCGGTCACCGACAGGGTGCTCGACTCCAGCGTCTTGTGCTCGCCGGCCAGTGCGGTGGGCGCCAGGCGGCCGGGCACCACGTGGTAGGTGAGGATCTTGGTCAGCTTGTCCTTGTCGGCCAGGACGGCGTTCAGCTGGTCCTTCGGGATCTTGTTGAAGGCGTCGTTGCTGGGCGCGAACACGGTGATGTTCTGGGCCGAGTTCAGGGTGTCCACCAGGCCGGCCGCCTTCACGGCGGTGACCAGCGTGGACAGCATCGGGTTGTTGGACGCGGCGGTGGCCACCGGGTCCTGGGCCATGCCGGCGAAGCTGCCGGCCCCGTCCTTCGGGACGGCCGAGCAAGCGGCGCCGAACGGCTGGTCGCCCGCCGGTGTCACGGCGGCCGGCGCGCTGCTCGCGGGGGCCGGGGTGGCCGCGGTGGAGCTGGTGTGACTGCTCCCACTGCTGCCGCAGGCCGTCAGGCCGAGGGTCAGCGCACCGGCGGCGAACAGGGCGGCGAGGGAGGTGCGGCGGGTGGCGGCGGACATGGTCGACTCCTGGGGGAAGGCGTGCTGAAGGGAAGTCAAGGACGAGGACCGGGGCGGTGGTTGCACCGCCCGCGGTGATCGGCTCGCAGCAGTCATTCGGAGGCTGCGAGGGGGCGGATGGGTCGGGTCGCGGAGAATTTCCGACGCGACACGCCCCACCGGCGCGGGCCGGGAGCACCGCCCGCTCCGGCACGCTGTTCCGAAGGTCCACCAATCCGGTCGCCGGGCTGGTCCGAACCACGAGGAACAGTCATGCGGTGCCGCGAGGCACCGCCGGCCCGGAGGTCCCCATGCCAGCCACCCGCCCGTCGTCCCTCCCGCACCGGGAGGTGTCGGCGTGAGCAGCGTCGTCCACCTGCCCGGACCGCAGTTCCGCGGGCCCGACCTCAAGGAACTCGTCTCGCGGACGGCCTTCGGCGACCAGGACGCCTTCAGCCGGCTCTACGACGCCGTGGCCGGACCGGTGCTCGGCCTGGTGCGGCGGGTGCTGCGCGATCCGGCGCAGTCGGAGGAGGTGGCCCAGGAGGTGATGCTGGAGGTGTGGCGCACCGCGGCCCGCTACCGGCCGGAGCGCGGCGAGGTGATGGCCTGGGTGCTGACCATGGCGCACCGGCGGGCCGTGGACCGGGTCCGCTCGGCCCAGGCGGCCACCGACCGGGAGCGGCGGGTGGCGGCCCAGTCGCACGTCGCGCCGTTCGACGAGGTGGCCGAGCAGGTCGAGGGCAGACTGGAGCGCGAGCAGGTGCGCCGCTGCCTGCGCGGGCTGACCGAGCTGCAGCGCGAGGCAGTGCTGCTGGCCTACTTCCGCGGCTTCTCCTACCGGGAGGTCGCCGACATGCTGCAGACTCCGCTGGGTACCGTCAAGACCCGGATGCGGGACGGCCTGATCCGCCTGCGCGACTGCCTGGGGGTGGCCTCGTGACCAGCACCGCCGACCTGCACAGCCTGACCGGCGCCTACGCGGCGCACGCCCTGGACGAGCCGGAGCGCGGGCTGTTCGAGCAGCACCTGGCCCGCTGCGAGGTGTGCAGCCGGGAGGTGGCCGAGTTCGCCGAGACGCTGGCCCGGCTCGGCGCCGCCGAGGCGGTCGCGGTGCCGCCCGCGCTCAAACTGCGGGTGCTGGCCCAGCTGCCGACGGTGCGTCAGCTCGCCCCGGAGACCGGCGAGGCCGCCGACGCCGGTGCGTCCCGGCAGCGCCGCCCGCTGCTGGTGCGCCAGTGGCCCAGGTTCGCGCTCGCCGCCTGCCTGGCGCTGGCCACCGGACTCGGCGCCGTCGCGGTGGAGCAGCACGACCAGGCCCAGCAGGCCCGGGCCCGGGCCGCGCAGTTGCAGGCCCAGCAGGCGGCCTTCGGCACCCTGCTGACCGCGCCGGACGCCCGCACCAGCACCGTCGCGGCCGGTGGCGCGGTCGGCACCGTCGTCTGGTCCACGGCCCGCGACCAGGCCGGGTTCCTGGCCAACGGCCTGCCGCAGCTGCCCGCCGACCGCGCCTACCAGCTCTGGTTCGACGACGCCGGCACCATGCGTCCCGCCGGACTGCTGCCCGCCGCCAGCGGCGCCGTGCTGCTCAAGGGCCCGCTGGACGGGGCCGTGGGCGTCGGCATGACCGTCGAACCCGCGGGCGGCTCGCTGCACCCCACCTCGGCCCCGATCATGCTGCTCGCCTTCCACTGACCCCGATCGGGTGGTCCCCCCATCCGTTCCCGGACCGGCTCCGAATGGAGGGTGACGACCGCCGGTCGAGGGAGAGGAGGTGCCCCGGTGGCCCTGACCGACACCCGCGGCACCGGTACCGGTGCGCTGCCCGGGCCGTGGGGAGCCGCACTCTACGAGTGCCGGATCACCCACGTGCGGACCGAGCCGTTCCGGCGCGCCTTCCAGTACCGCGGCTACCTGTGGCTGGTCGACCTCGACCGGCCACCGGTGCTGCCCGCCCCGCTGCGCCCGCTGGCCCGGTTCTCCGACCCGCGCCCCGCGCTGGTGGAGTTCCTCGCGCAGCGGGGCGTGCACCTGGCCGGCGGGCGGGTGCTGATGCTGGCTCAGGCCCGCTCGCTCGGCCACGTCTTCAACCCGCTCACCGTGTACTGGTGCCACGACCGGGCCGGCCGCCCGCTCTGCACCGTCGCCGAGGTGCACAACACCTACGGCCAGCAGCACCGGTACCTGCTGCCGCCCGATCCGGCCGGACGGGCCGTGCTGCCCAAGGAGTTCTACGTCTCGCCGTTCTTCCCGGTCGACGGGGAGTACCGGATGGCGCTGCCGGAGCCCGCCGAGCGGCTCGCGCTGACGGTGCGGCTGGACCGGGGCGGGGGGACCGGCTTCACCGCCACGGTGCGCGGCCGCCGCCGGCCGGCCACCGTGCGCGGCCTGCTCGCGGTGTCGGTCCGCTACCCGCTCGCCACCTGGGCGGTGAGCCTGCGGATCCGGCTGCAGGGCATCCGGCTGTGGCTGCGCGGTCTGCCGGTCCAGCCGCGTCCGGAGCACGCGCCGCAGCAGGCGGACCGCTCGCCGCGGGAGCCCGCCCGGTGAACGCCGCCGCCTTCGCCGCCAACCTGGCCGCCACCCTCGGCGTCGTGCTGGCCGTGCTGCTGGCCGCCTTCGCGGTCGGGGTCCGCACCGGTCGGCACCGGGGCGTGGACGTCGCCTGGGGCCTGGCCTTCGCCGCCGTCGCGCTGACCGGCTACCCGCTCTCGGCGGGCCACGGCGACGCCGCGCGCCGCGCGCTGGCCACCGCGCTGGTCGCGGTCTGGGGGATCCGGCTCGCCGGGCACCTGTGGTCCCGGGCCCGCGGCGCGCCCGAGGACCCGCGGTACGCCCGGATGCTGGCGCGGGTGCCGCCCGAGCGGCGCACCCGGTACGCGCTGCGCACCGTCTACCTGCTGCAGGCGGCGCTGGTCTGGTTCGTCTCGCTGCCCGTGCAACTGGCCCAGTACCTGCCGCAACGGCTCGGCCCGCTCGCCGCGGTCGCGGTGGTGCTCTGGCTGGTCGGCATCGGGTTCGAGGCGGTGGGCGACTCGCAGCTGGCCCGGTTCAAGGCCGACCCCGCCAACCGCGGCCGGGTGATGGACCGGGGCCTGTGGCGCTACACCCGCCACCCCAACTACTTCGGCGACGCCTGCGTCTGGTGGGCCCTGTTCCTGCTGGTCGCCGACCAGCCGATCGGCTGGGCCGTGCTGCCCGCGCCGCTGCTGATGACCTGGCTGCTCGCCTTCGGCAGCGGCCGGCCGCTGCTGGAGCGCAAGCTCGCCGCCGACAAGCCGGAGTGGGCCGCGTACGCCGCCCGGACCAGCTCCTTCCTGCCCCGGCCGCCGCGCCGGCGACCCGTCCCGACCGACCGACCACGGAACGACCCATGAGCCTCTCCCTCGCCCTGCTGACCCAGGACCTGCGCCTGCACGACAACCCGGTGCTGCACGCCGCCGCCACCGGGGCCGACGCCGTCCTGCCGGTCTTCGTGCTCGACTCCGCCGTCGAGCGGGCCGGCTTCGCCGCGCCGAACCGGCTCGCCTTCCTCGGCGACTGCCTGGCCGACCTGGACGCCTCGCTGCGCGCCGTCGGCTCCCGGCTGGTGGTCCGCCGCGGCCCGGTGGCCGCCACGGTGGCCGACCTGGTTGCGGAGTCGGGCGCGCAGAGCGTCCACCTGGCCGCCGGGGTCAGCGGCTTCGCCCGGCGCCGGGAGGCCGCGCTGCGCGAACGGCTCGGCGAGCGGCTGCAGCTGCACCGGGCGTCGGTCACGGCGCTGCCGCCCGGGGCGGTCACCCCCGCCGGGCGGGACCACTACGCCGTCTTCACCCCGTACCTGCGCGCCTGGCTCGACCACGGCCACCGGCCGGTGCTGCCCGCACCCCGCGTCCTGCACACGCCCGAGGGGGTGCCGGGCACCGAGGTGCCCCGCGCCCGGCCGACCTCCCCGCTGCTGCCGACCGGCGGCGAGAGCACCGCCCGCAAGCTGTGGCGGGCCTGGGACGTCGACCAGTACGAGGCGGTCCACGACGACCTGGCCGGCGACGCCACCTCCCGGCTCTCGCCCTACCTGCACTTCGGCTGCGTCTCCGCCACCGAACTGGTCGACCGGGCGCTGCGGCGCGGCACGCCGGGCGCGCAGGCCTTCGTGCGGCAGCTCGCGTGGCGGGACTTCCACCACCAGGTGCTGGACGCCCGGCCGCAGGCGGCCCGGTCCGACTACCGCTCCCGCGCGGACCGCTGGCACCACGACGAGCAGGAGGCCGCCGCCTGGCGGGAGGGCCGCACCGGCTTCCCGGTGGTCGACGCCGCGATGCGCCAGCTCGCGCAGGAGGGCTGGATGCACAACCGGGCCCGGCTGATCGCCGCCTCCTTCCTCTGCAAGTCGCTCTACCAGGACTGGCGGATCGGGGCCGACCACTTCCTCTCGCTGCTGGTCGACGGGGACGTGGCCAACAACCAGCTGAACTGGCAGTGGGTGGCGGGCACCGGGACCGACACCCGCCCCAACCGGGTGCTCAACCCGCTGGTCCAGGCCGAGCGGTTCGACCCCACCGGCACCTACGTGCGCCGCTGGGTCCCCGAGCTGCGCCACGTCGCGGGCCGCGCGGTGCACCGGCCCTGGCGCCTGACCGACCCGCCGGCCGGCTACCCGGCGCCGATCATCCCGCCGGACCAGACCGCGCGCCGCCTGCGCGAGGGCCGCGAGCTGGACGGGTAGCGGCGGCCCGGCGCCGTCCGCCGGTTATCCTCCGCCCCATGAACCACACCGGTCCCGCCCGTCCCGCCGCCCCCTGGTACCGCCAGGTGGGCGCGGCGCGCTGGCGGGCGTTCGGGGCGGCCTGGCTGGGCTACGTGCTCGACGGGTTCGACTTCGTGCTGATCACCCTGGTGCTGACCGAGGTGCGGGCCGAGTTCGGGCTCGGTGCGGTGCAGGCGGCCTCGCTGGTGTCGGCGGCGTTCGTCACCCGCTGGCTGGGCGGCATGGTGCTCGGCGGACTGGGCGACCGGTACGGCCGGCGGACCGCGATGACCTGCAGCATCCTGCTGTTCTCGGCGGGCACGCTCGGGGCCGGCTTCGCCGCCGGCTACCTCTCGCTGTTCGCCGCCCGGCTGGTGGTCGGCCTCGGCATGGCCGGCGAGTACACCGCCAGCGCCACGTACGTGATGGAGAGTTGGCCGCCCCGGCTGCGCGGCCGGGCCAGCGGGCTGCTGATCTCCGGCTACTCGGTGGGCACCGTGCTGGCCGCCCAGGCCTACCTGTGGGTGGTGCCCGCGCTCGGCTGGCGGTGGATGTTCTACCTGGGGGCGCTGCCCGCCGCCGTCGCGCTGGTGATGCGCCGGCTGCTGCCGGAGGCCGCCGACTGGGAGGAGGCGGTCGCCGGGACCGCGGTGCGCCCGAGCCCGTTCCGGCCGCTGTTCGCCACGCCCCGCCGGGCCGGGGCCAACGCGGCGCTGGCGGTGGTGGCGCTGGCGAGCCTGCTGCTGCTGTTCACCGGCGCGGTGGGCGGAGCGACGGCCTGGGCGCTCGCGGCGGCCGCGGCGGCCGCGCTGGCCGCCTTCGCCGTCCAGCTCGGCGGGCGCACCGGCTGGGCCCTGCGGCTCGCCCTGATCGGCACGGTCTTCGCCGCCTTCCTGTACAGCTGGCCGATCCAGGCACTGCTGCCCACTTACCTCAAGACCGACCTGCACTACACCCCGGACCAGGTGCGCGACGTGCTGTTCTACGCCGGGTTCGGCACCGCGGCGGGCTGCGTGGCGGCCGGCTTCACCGCCGACCGGTTCGGCACCACCCGGGCCTACGCCGGCACCCTGCTGGTCTCGCTCGCGCTGGTGTACCCGGTGTTCGCCGTGCGGGACCGGCTGGTGCTGCTCGGCGTGCTGCTCTTCCTGCTGCAGGCCACCGGCTTCGGCGTCTCGGGCCTGTTGCCGCGCTACCTGGGCGGCCACTTCCCGGTCCGCAGCCGGGCGGCCGGACTCGGCTTCGTCTACAACGTCGGGGCGCTCGGCGGCGCGGTGGCGCCGGTGCTCGGGGCCCGGCTGGCCGAGGGGCGCTCGCTGGGGCCGGTGCTCGCGCTGCTGACCTCCACCCTGGGCCTGCTGGTCGCCCTGCTGGTCGGCCTCGACGTACCGGGGCGGGTGCACCGCCGGTTCGACGCCACGGCCGTGCGGGACCACCTGGCGCCCTGAGCGGTCCCGGTCGACCCGAAGAGGTCCGACGTCAGTGCTCCCCTTGCTAGGCTGGGCCGAACCCGAGGAGAGGGACACGAGGTGGGCAGTCTGTCGATGCCGGCGGCGAGCGGGGGCCGGTCGTTGCGCCGGCACGAGGTCGCCGAGCGGATCAAGCGCTACATCATCGACGAGCGGCTGCGCCCCGGCGACCCGCTGCCCACCGAGCTCGAACTGTGCGAGGCGCTCGGCGCCAGCCGCTCCAGCGTGCGCGAGGCGGTCAAGACGCTGGACGCCCTGGACATCGTCGAGGTGCGGCACGGCCACGGCACCTACGTCGGGCGGCTGAGCATGTCGGCGCTGGTGGAGGGGCTGACCTTCCGCGGGCTGCTCAGCCCGGAGGACGACTTCAAGGTGCTCGAAGAGCTCCTCGACGTGCGGGAGCTGATGGAGCGCGGCATGGGGCCGCGGATCATCGACACCCTGCACGCCGACCACCTCAGCGCCCTGGAGGCGCTGGTGGACCAGATGGAGGAGCGGCTCGGCCGGGGCGAGGACATCGTGGCCGTCGACCGCAGCTTCCACGCGCTGCTGCTCGACCCGCTCGGCAACGACCTGGTCAGCCAGTTCTCCTCGGCCTGCTGGGAGGTGTACGGCGTCGTCGCGCCGCACCTGCAGGTCTCCAGCAAGCAGGACGAGGCCGACACGGTGGCCGCCCACCGGGACATCGCCGCCGCCGTCCGGGCCGCCGACCCGGCCGCCTTCGACCGCGCGGTGCAGGCCCACTACCGCCCGGCCCGCCGCCGGATCGCCGCGGCCCGGGCCCGCGGCGCGCAGGGCTGAGGCCCGCTCAGAACACGTCCACGCCCAGGAAGGACAGGCCCGACACCGGCAGCGGCCGGAAGTTGAGCAGGTGGTGCCCGTCCCAGGCGGTGGCCAGCTTGCGGTGCACCACCGGGTAGAGCGGGACTTCGTCGGCGATCAGGTCCAGCGCCTGGTGCCACAGCTGGTGGCGGGCGGCGTTGTCCGAGGCCCGGGCGGCCCGGTCGAGCAGGCCGCGCAGCCGGGTGTCCGGATCGCTGCCCGCCCAGCGGAACCGGCGGGTCGGCCAGGCCCCGACGTAGAACCAGCGCAGCAGCAGGTCCAGGTCGGAGCCGAAGACCGACGGATCGCCGGGGGCGGCCATCACCTGGAAGTCGCCCGCGTCGACCTTGCGGTACTGGTCGGCGGACGGCCCGACGTCGACGGCGGTCCGCACGCCCACCGCCTCCCAGGCCTGCTGGAGCAGCGGCGCGACGGCGGTCACCCAGCCGGTGTCGGTGCTGGTGAGGGTCAGTGACAGGTCGGTCGCCCCGGCGGCGGCGAGCAGCGCGCGGGCCCTGGCCGGGTCGTGCGGGTAGGCGGTCGCGGCCTGGTAGTAGGCGGGGTGACTGACCGGCAGGAACCCGGTGACCGGGGAGCCGTTGCCGAACATCGCGGCGGCGATGATCCGGTCGGTGTCCAGTGCGTGGTGCAGCGCCTGGCGCACCCGCTTGTCGTCGAACGGCTTCCGCGCGCAGTTGAACATCAGGAACAGGTGGCCGAAGGACTCCACCGCCCGCAGCTCGCTGAGCTGCGCCAGATGTGCGACGGAGGGGTAGGGCACGTCGTCGACGGCGAGCACCCGCCCGGTCCGCAGCGCCTGTTGGCGGGCCTCGCCGTCCGGCAGCAGCCACCAGGTCAGGTCGGCCACCCCGGCCGGGCGCGGTCCGTTGTAGGCGTCCCAGCGGCGGAACTCCAGGCGGTCGTCGGCGGACCGGGGCAGCAGGCGGAACGGGCCCGACCCCACCGGGGCGGCGTCGAAGCCCTTCGGGTCGGCCTGCACCAGGCGGCTCGGGACGATCTTCACCACCGACAGCCGGGCGGCGAACAGGTCGTCGAACGGGTACCCGAGGCGGAACTCGACGGTGTAGGCGTCCAGCGCCCGGACCCGGTCCAGGAACGGCAGGAACTGCGCGGTCAGGGCGCCGGCGGCCGGATCCAGCACCCGGGTGAAACTGTGCACCACGTCGTCGGCGGTCACCGGGGAGCCGTCGTGGAAGGTGGCGCCGGCGCGCAGCGAGACCCGGTAGGTGAGGGCGTCCACCCGGGTCGGCATCGCCCGGGCCAGTGCGTGGTAGGGCGTGCGGTCGGCCGGGTCGAGGTCCACCAGGGCCTCGAAGACGTGCGCGTTGGCGGCGACCGGGGTGACCCCGGAGGCGTTCATCGGGTCGAAGCCGCTGGACAGGCCGTAGGACAGGCCGGCGTCGATCCGGTTGGCGCCGCTGGGCAGTGCGCTCGGCGCGGCCGGTGCGGTGCAGGCGGCGAGCGGGCCGGTGAGGGCGGCGGCCGCCGGGACGGCAGCGGCCAGGCGCAGGAAGCCGCGCCGGTCGCGGTGGGACACGCGTGCTCCTTTCCGTGGGGGTGGGCGGCGCGGCGGGACCGGGCGGGCCGGCCCCGCCGCAGGTCGGGTCAGGAATTCTGGATCCAGCCCAGGGTGAACCGGTCGAAGAAGATGCCGCCGGTGCTGCCGACCTCGTACAGGTCGCCGACGCTGCCGTCGCCGAGCACCGCCTCGGTCGAGTACCCGGCCGTGCCGGGGACCAGCAGCGCGGAGTTCGGCCAGGTCGCGCCGTCGTCGGTGCTCAGCCGCACGGTCAGGTTGGCGCGGGCACTGGTGCTGGGGTTGTTGCTGAACAGCGCGGTGGCGGTGCGCTGCGGGTCGCCGGTGGTCGGGTCGACGTCGGTGGGCTTCAGGTAGGAGACCTGGTCCGCGTTGCAGCCGGGGTCGACCAGGGCGGTGGCCGAGGCGGCGGCGAAGGTCCGGCCGCCGTCGGTGGAGTCGGCCCGCCAGCGGGCGGCGCCGGAGTTGCTGCGCATGTCCTGGCTGACGGTGCCGGTGCTGCGCTCGATCGCCTTGCTCTCGTTGACGCCGCTGCCGGCAGAGCCGCCGGTGTGCCAGCTCGTGCCGTGGTCGTCGCTGTAGATGTCGGCGGCGTGCGTGGCGCCGGCCGCGTCCCGGTAGACGATCGGCTGCACCAGGCGGCCGCTGCTCAGCTGGGTCCCGTGTCCGGAGGAGGCGAAGAGCGAGCCCCAACTGGCGTCCTTGACCTGCGGGTTCAGGTCGGTCGGGGAGCTCCAGGTGACGCCGTTGTCGTCGCTGGTGACGTACTGGACGTGCAGGCTGGCGGTGTCGGAGGCCGAGTTGGAACCGGAGGCGGGGGAGTTGAAGCCGATGCCGGCCGGGCCGTAGTTGTAGAACAGGTAGACCCGGCCGTTGAGGCCCGCCGAGCGGTCGACCACCAGGCTGGCGTCGCCGGTGCCCTCGCTGGTGGTCGGTGCGTGCACCACGATCGCGGGGGCGGACCAGGTGCGGCCGTTGTCGGTGCTGCGGCTCAGTGCCAGCTGGATGTTGTTGGGCAGGTCACCGCTGCTGCTGACCCGGGCGTCGGCGACCGCGAGCACGGCGCCGGTGTCGGTCACCGCCATGGCCGGGATGCGGACCGAGGCGACGGTGCCGTTGTAGCTGCCGCTCGCGCCGTTCAGACCCTGGATCACGGTGCTGGTGCTGAGGATCGTGGTGTTGTCCAGCTGCGGCGTGCCCGCGGCCAGGGTGCAGCCCGTGGTGCCGGACTGGGTGTTGCTGAAGCCGGTCGGCGTGGTGGTGGTGAAGGTGTACGCCGTGCCGTCGGCCCGGGTGAAGTAGAGCAGGGTGTTGCCGCCGGCGGCCACGGTGCGGGACCAACTGCCCACGCCCGGCCAGTTGACGGTGAAGGTCTGCGAGGCGGTGGTCCGGTTGTCGAGCACGAGCTGCAGCCGGCCGTGCGTGCAGTCCTCGCTGACCAGCGCGGACATGCCGGTGGAGTCGGCGTGGGCGGGCAGGGCGGTGGCCAGCGGGGCGGCGAGTGCGAGGGCGAGCGCGGCGGCCGCGGCGGGGGCGCGGAGGTGCTTGGGCACGGGTGTCTCCTGGTGCGAGGAGGTGGGGGAGGGCTGACCGGAAGTCAGCTGACGTGAGACGTCAGACATCCTGGGGTCTGGGCGCAGACTCTAGAAGGCGCGGAAAACGGCCGTCAATCCCCGCGGGGACCTTTTCTCGCGCGCCGCGGCGCCGCTCAGCCGGTCCGCGGCTGCTCGCGCTCGGTCGCGTCGAGGGCGGCCAGCGCCGCCCGCAGCATCGGCAGGTCGCCGCCGCGGGCCGGGTCGAGGCCGGTCAGCGAGGCCGCCTTGCGCAGCCGGTAGTCCACCGTGTTCGGGTGCACCCGCAGCCGGGTGGCGGCCTGGCGCCGGTCGAAGCCGGCGGTGTGGAACGCGCGCAGCGTCTCCAGCAGCTCCGGGCGCCCGGCCAGCGGTGCGAGCAGCGCGGCCAGGCCGTCCCGGGCCGGGCTCGGCCGGCTCAACTGGTACTCCAGCAGCACGTCCTCCAGCCGGTACAGGCCCGGTCCGCGGCCGGCCGCCCGGGCGACCTGGCGGACCTCGCCGGCCTGCCGGGCCGCCGGTGCGACCGCGCCCGGCGCGGCGGCGGCCACCGCCACCAGCAGCTCGGCGCCGCAGATCCGGCCCAGCTGCCCGACCAGCCGGGCGAGCCCGGCCCAGTCCGCGGGCCCGAGCTCGCCCGCCGGGGTCTCGTACGGGAGCAGGGCCAGCCCGCCGTCCTCGGAGAGCGCGGTGAGCGTCACCCCGCGGCTCTGCCGCTCGAGTTCGTGCCGCAGTCGGCGGACCTTGCGGTGTGCCGCGACCGACCGGTTGACCCCGGGCAGCAGCTCGTCCGGGTGCGGGCCGGCCGCGATGCTCAGCACCAGGTTGCAGGGCGGCAGCTGCAGGCCGGCCCGGTCGGCCGCGGCCTGCGGGCTGCCGCCCTCCAGCAGCCGGGAGAGCAGCGCCTGCCGGGCCACCTGCTCCTCGCCGAGCGCGGCCTGCCGCTCCCGGACGTAGCCGGTGGCGACCGCGCAGCTGACCAGCCGCAGGTAGCCGAGCAACTGGTGCTGGGCCCGCAGCACGTCCGGCAGGTCGCCGGGCTCGGCCGCCGCCATGATGCGGGTGGAGCACACGTAGGCGCCGAGG
>NZ_JBHYKG010000246.1:0-13378 GCF_042741245.1 Kitasatospora sp. NPDC058965 | reverse complement strand
GGATTCAGGTTCCAGTGCCCGCAAGGGCGTGGGGGTTCAACTCCCCCCTCGCGCACCACCAAGGCCGGCCGGTCCTACAAGACCGGCCGGCCTCACCACACCCCACACGACTGTGCATCTGCTTGCGGAGCAGGTCAGTGCCGAGTCACAGCATGCCGCGGCCATCCGCAAGACCTCACCCGGATACGCCCCGCCCCACTACCCGGGACAGTCGCCGCCGCGCTCCAGTCCCACCGCGACCCCACCCACCGGCTCGGACGAAGGCGGACACGGCCCGCCGCAACGGCGAACTGCTTGTCCAGCCGGACTCCGAACGCCAGGCGGCCCACCGCCACCACGAGCAGGAGGCCGACGCACCGCCAGGACACCGCTCAGTGACGGGCGATGGCCGAAACGGACGGTGGCCAGCCACACCCAGCCGACCCGCCACTGCCGCCACGGCACCGCCGCCGCCCGCAACCGCCCGGTCCGGGCAGCGGCCGCCGACGCCAGGAGGTCAGGCCGACGCCGGCCCCGTGCTCGCACGGCGCGTCAGATAAGCGGTTTGCAGCTTCGACGCCCGGGTCCGCCGCCAGTCCAGCTCCCAACCAAGGGGCGCGGCCAACTCCTCGACAACACCAAGGCCTGCGCCGCGGTAGACCGGAGGGGTCAACTCGAGTAGGTCGGGCAGAACCGGCGCAGGCTGGAGCTGCTTGCCCTTGGCGGCGGCCCTGGCCTCGGCCTTCGCCCGGTTCATCGCCTGCGCAGCACGCTTCCTGTCCGCCCGCTCACTACCCTCCCGCAGCGCCTCCCGGACCCGCCGCACCCAGGCCTCGCGACTGCCGTCGCGCTCCAACCGGTACTGGCGACGCGTCAGCACAACGTAACCGCCGATCTTGATCTGACCGCCCCCGCCCCCGCCGACTCCGCCAACATCACCGCCACCGGCCGACGAGGCCCAGAGCAGCAAACCGACCACAGCAAGAATCAGTACCGACCCGACCAGCAAGTACAGCCACTGGAACCAGAACTGCCACCACAGCCCGCTGCGCGAACGCGGCGGCAACGGCCCGGCCTCGCTCCCGGTAGGCCGCTGCAAATCCGCGGACATCTCGAACAGCCCCACGATTCCCCCTGACTCAGCACACCCACTCAACCCGCGCACACCCTACCGGGGCAGGCACAGCGCCGAGGCATGCCGCGATCGCGGCCCCCGAGCCCGCGACCGACAACACGCTCGAGGGTCTGGCCCAGGCCGCGATCGAGAAGGACCTGCGGCTCGCCTGGTTCACCCTGGAGACCCTCCCAGCCGCGATCGGCAAGTCGAAGGTCGACAGCTCGACCGCCCGCACGGCCGCCCGGATCTGCCGGGCCGTTCTCCTCGTGATCGACGACATCGGCCTGCTTCCGGTCGGCGAGGACACCGCCGAGGCGTTCTACCGGATCATCGATATCGATGCCGCATACGAACGCCGCTGGATCGCGATGGCCAGCAACATCCACCCGTCAAAAGCGCACGTGTGCCGACGAACCTGTGCCAGGTGCTGCCGAGACCTCACGGGTTCGATGGTGCCGAGGAGGTTGCCCAGTCGCCTCGATGTTCGCGCCAGGCGGTCCTGAGGGTCTCGAGCTCGGTGCGGGGGAAGTGCTCGCCCCACTTGCCGCGGTATGCACTCTCGCCGTACTCCCTCACGACCTCGTCGAAGCAGCGGACCACTGCTCGGGCGACGACGTCGATGTTCTGCTGGGTGGACCAAATCTCGGTCCCAGCGTTGTCGTGGTCACTGCCGCGGGCCAGCTCCAGTAGGCGGATCCATACGTTGGCGCCCTCACGGTAGAAGATCCATCGGAAGGCGGTGGGCTCGGCCTCGAACTGTGCTCGGCATTGGCTCTCGCCGACGATCAGCCGAGTGACGGCCGTCAAGAGATCTTCGGGGGCAGTGGTGAGATATGAGGCCGTGACTTCGGCCTCCGCCAGGTGGTCGCTGACGGTGCAGTCGGCCCAACCACGTCCGGACAGGACCCAGACGAGTCGCAGGTGGGCCATCCTCGTTCCCCTCCTTCGGTCACGGGTTTCCTTCACGGATCACCGAGGGTCCCTCCGAACGCATCCGAGTCTGGGGGATGACGAGTCTGCTGACCCGCAAATTCTCTGGCATGGTCGACGCTCGCCGATCGGGCAGGCGCCTGGGGTCGACATGGTCGGCGAGATAGATCAGGGTGGGTGGCTTGCGGGTCCATGCCGAAGACCGCGGCGACGAGCTTGAGGTCCATCGTGTTGACGAGGTCGACCAGGCGGGTGCTGCGGATCATCCGGGGCGGATAGCCGCAGTCGTCAAGGACATGGGAGAGAAAGGCGCTTGATGCCGAACGTCGCCCGGCTTTCGTGCCTTTGGTGATCACGACGTGGGGGTTGTCCGTCGGCCAGGCTGTCCGGTGGGTGAAGCATCGCTGCAGGCCACCCGACGGCCGCCCACCTGGGCATCTCAATGGCCGTTGACACAGCGGAAACGCACCCATCAGTCTCAGACCGACAACGGCCTCCAACGACCGTGGGAGCGATGGGCGGTGTTCAGGTCGCGTGGACCTCGATGGTGCGGCCGTCGGGGTCGGTGAGGATATGGCGTCCTGGGGTGAGCGGCGGGGTGGCCGTGCTGCCGTCGACGGCCAAGCCGAGGCGGAGGGCGTCCGTCTGACGGCCCGGGCGGGCCGGGTACAGCTCGAAGACCATGCCGCCCGGCAGGACGGCGGCGTAGTGCTCGGGGCCCTGGCCGTGCCGCTCCGCAGTGAAGTCGAGGCCGAGATGCTGGTAGAAGCGCCAGAACTCCTCAAGCTGCGGTGAGTACAGCACCAGCAACGTCACGCCGGCCGGACTCGGGTCGCTCATCGGTTCCTGGCTTTCGCTGATATCGACGGGGTTGCACCGTAACGCAGCGAAAGCCGAACGGGCTGGGCGAATTGTGAGGCTCTCCCGGGCCCGAGCGGCCTGCCCGAGGCGCCCGGGCACCGTCGACCGGTGTACCTGCCACGACGAGGAAGTGGCAGAGTAGCGGGCGCTGCATCGCGTGTCACCGGCAGCGCGGCGAGCCGTGCCGGTGACGTCGCGCCGTGATGCGGGGGACGGGATCCGGCACCTTGTTAGGGGGGACGAATGGTATTGAGCTGCGGCCACGACGCACCGGCGTACGGTGCGCCGGTGTGTGAGCACATCCGGGCGGCGACGGAGCCGGTCGACTACATCACCCGCTACACCGGCGTGGGCCTGGTCAACGACCGTGTGTGCCCGGAGTGCCGGGACCGGGTCGCCGATGGGCTGGCCGTCGAGACGGCCGTCATCTGCGAGGAGTGCTTCGACGTCGGCGAGGGCGGGGTGACGGGTGTGGTGGGGATGCCGGAGGTCCGCGAGCGCCCCACGGCGGTCGACCCGACGCTGCGGGTCACGCCGGTCCCGGCCGAGTTGGGGACGCTGGCGGACCTGGCCGCCGTCGACGGCGGGACGGCCCGGTGGCTGGCCCTGTGCGAGGACGGCAGGATCGTGCGCTGGGAGCCGGACGTCGGCACCTGGGCCGCGCTGGCCCGGGCGCACGTGGAAGTCCCGGCGGACGCCGTACCGTGGGCCGGTCGCCGGCAGGCGCGCCGTCTGCACGCCTCGCCCGACGGGCGGTTCGCCGCCGTCGTGCTGGACTACGGCCGGCACGGCGAGGTGTTCGACCTGTCGACGGGGACGAGGACCATGACGCTCGACGGCGGCGACTACCGTCCCGACACCGTCCCGTTCTCGCTGGCCTTCGCCCAGTCCCGCGAGCGGACCGTCCTCGTGCACCGGACCAGGTGGAACCGGCTCGACGTCTGCGACCCCGAAACGGGCGAGCTGCTCACCGCCCGCGAGATCGCACCCGCCGAGTCCGGCAATCCGCGGCCCCCGCACTACCTCGACTACTTCCACGGCGCTCTGCTGGTCAGCCCTGACGGCCGGCACATCGTGGACGACGGCTGGATCTGGTCGCCCGTCGGGGTGGTCACCACCTGGAACCTGACCACCTGGCTGGACGGGAGCCCGTTCGAGTCCGAGGACGGGGCGACCAAGGCGTCCCTGACCTTCTGCAACTACCACTGGGACCGGCCGATGACCTGGCTCGACGGCCACCGGGTGGCGATCGGCGGCCTGGGCGAGGACGACTACGACATCGTGCCGGGAGCAAGGGTCTTCGACGTCGAGCGGATCGATGACGTCCGGCGTCGCCCGGCAGCCGAGACAGCCGTCTTCGGGGGCCCCAGCGGCCGGTTCTTCAGCGCTGACGGCCTGCTCTTCTCAGCGGCACCGAACGCCCTGGAGGCCTGGGACCCCTCGGACGGCGCCCGGCTCGCTGCGGTCCCGGACTTCCACCCGACACACCACCACCGCACCGCGCGAGAGCTCGTCCAACTCGACAGCACACGGCTACTGCGCTGGCAGATCGACCCCCGCCTGACCACACGCTGACCCGCACCCCGACGAACCGTCCCCTGCGGCGCGCGGACCCCGGCCGGCCGGCCGCCCGCTCGCGGAGCCACACCCACGCCACGTCGAAACACCTGGACACCCGCGATGTCCTCGCCACCGCGGGCCGCGGACAAGCTTGGGGGACTGTTCGACACCTGCGCCGTTCCTGGGTGGCCCACGTCGCGGCACCGAATTCCTTGGCGCCGTCGACTGCGGGTGCGGCATGCTGCAGGTGAAAGGACGGTGGCCATGAGCGACCCCGGTGACGCACTGGACAGCCTGCGCTGGCTGGCGATCGAGCGTGCGTCTGGCCGCCACACCGGATCGGATCGCCTGATCGCCGTCGGCCTTGACGCTCTCCTCAGTGGAGTGGACTCGCCATCACTGCCACTGCTCGCCGGCCTCGGACGTGCTGAGGAACCCGAAGCTCCCGAGCTGTTCGCCAAGGTCCTTGAGGAGCTCGACCTTGTTCCCGACCTGCCCACCGACCATGAACAGGCGCTCTGGGCGATGGCCCGTTGGTGGGTTCGCCTGATCGTCAGCGGGAAACTCGACCCCCTGACCGGCGCGGACCTCATCTGGTGGCGTGTCGCGATGGAATTGGACTACCCCGAGGAGCTCCAAGAACTCGTCGACGGAGCCATCAACGGCGACGACTGGAACGAGAATTGGGGCATCCCCTTGGAGCAGATCAAGAGCGACATTGTCCGAGCCGCCCACGCGCTCGTGGCGGAAGGCGTGAACGACATCGCTCACCCCACCTCAGGCGGACGAGCCGAGAGGTAGTCCGCCCAACTGTCCTGGACGAAGCCGGCCCAGGCGTGAGCGTTCCTGACGCAGACGCCGAACAGGTTGCTGACACCGATTGGTGGCAGCTCGCTCACAGCTTCGAGCATCGCGGTATCGCGGTACCGCGGTACCGCGGGCGACGAAGGTGGGAGGTCGTACTCCTTCAGAAGAGCACGAACCTAGTACTCCAGTGCGATTTCGTGATCTCGCGCTGGGGTGCTGACAGAATCGACGCCATGACGGACGACATTCGAGAGATTTTCGAACAGGCCGGCTGTGAAGGCGCATTATGCGTCCAGCCGTTGGAAGGCGACGCCGAGTTCGGCCTGCATGCTGATGAGCCCGTTGTCCCGGCCTCGGTGGTCAAGGTGCAGGTCGCGCTGGAGGTGGAGACCTCGTTCGCTGAAGGACGGTTAGACCCGTGCGAGCGGGTGACGCTGGGTGCCGGCGACCGGACTCCCGGCCCGGTCGGGATCTCGCTCTTCAACGACGATGCCGTGCTCTCATGGCGGGACATGGTCGTCCTGATGCTCACCATCAGCGACAACCACACCACCGACGCGCTGCTGCGGCGAGTCGGCGTCGACGCGCTCAACGCGACAGCGATGCGGCTCGGGCTGACCGGCACTGTGATCGAGTCCGACCTGCAGACCATGCTCGACTCCATCGGCGAGGACCTCGGCTGTGCCAGTTGGAAGGACTCGCTGGCCTGGGCCGCCGGCGCATCGGCGGAGGAGATGGCGCACGCCGACGAGAGGCTCCTTGCCTCCCGTGCCTTGGACCCGTCGCAGGGTACCCGAACCACCCCTCGTGACATGGTCGACCTACTGCGGCTGATCTGGACGGACGAGGCGGGCCCAGCCGCCGCGTGCGAACGTGTGCGCGCCGTGATGGCCAGGCAGTTGACTCGGCACCGGATCGCGAGCGGGTTCCGGCTGCCAGTTCGGGTCGCGGCCAAGAGCGGCAGCCTGGTCGGCGTGATCCGTAACGAGATCGGCGTGATCTCCTATCCCGACGGTCGCCGATATGCCGCCGCTGTCTTCACTCGATCCCGGCCTGGCTCGGACGATGCCGCGATCAGCCGCGCCATCGGCGCCGTCACCGCGCAGGCCGTCACCGCGCTACAGGACACAGGTGCCTGAAGTTCTTCTGGCATCAGCTGCGGGCACGCAGGCTTCCAACCGGCAATGCAGGTCCATGGCATAGGGCTGAGCGCGTCCACCCGTACGAGACAAACAACCGAGCCGAGTGAAAGTGGCAACGGCCACCGCGTGATCATCAAGGGTTGTGTGGACTCCTGAAGATCGTGCGGTGGCCGAGGGGCGCAACATAGACGCCGCCCACTGGTGGGCGATGTTCGACCAGGCCACGGCCCAGGTCGCGGGCCGGTTCAAGCGGGTGGAGCCGCGGGCGACTGCCCGTGCCTTCGTGCTCGCCTTGCTGTCCGGCGTCGAGCGGAAGAACTGCTGGCGTTTGGCTGAGCAGGCCGGCAATGCCCGCCCCGGGCCGATGCAGCGGCTGCTGCGAAGCGCCAGTTGGGACGCGGATGCGGTCCGCGACGACCTCCGGGCCTACGTCCTCGAACACCTCGGTGCCGACGACGGGGTCCTGATCGTGGACGAGACTGGCTTCCTGAAGAAGGGCACCGCCTCGGCCGGCGTGCAGCGGCAGTACACCGGCACCGCCGGCCGGATCGAGAACACGCAGCCGGATCGAGAACACGCAGGTCGGCGTCTTTCTCGCCTATGCCTCTCGCAAGGGGCGGGCGTTGATTGACCGTCGGCTCTACTTGCCCGACGCCTCGTGGTGCCAGGACGCCGAGCGCCGAACCCGCGCTGGGGTGCCCGAGCAGTCCCAATTCGCCACCAAGCCCACGCTGGCTGGGCAGATGATTGCAGCAGCACTGGACGCCGGAGTCGGCGCCGCTTGGGTGACCGGCGACGAGGCCTATGGCCAAGACCCCGGCCTGCGCGCCCTGTTGGAGTCCCGTGGGATCGGCTACGTCCTGGCCGTCGCCTGCAACACCCGGGTGAGGATCAACCAGGGACGGACGGCCGCTCGCGCGGATGCCGTGGCCGACCGTCTGCCGACCTCGGCCTGGCACCGGCAAAGCGCCGGGGCCGGGGCGAAGGGGCCGCGCTACTACGACTGGGCCTGGGTCGAGATCGGGGACGACGGGCGCAGGCACCTGCTGATCCGCCGCAACCCGAACAGCGGTGAACTCGCTTTCTATCTGTGCTGGTCCCCGGGGCGAGTGCCGCTCTGCGAGCTGGTTCGGGTGGCCGGGACCAGGTGGTGCATCGAGGAGTGCTTCCAGGCTGCGAAAGGCCAGGTCGGCCTGGACCACTACCAGGTCCGCCACTGGACCGCCTGGCACCGGCACATCACCCTGGCCATGCTCGCCCTGGCGATCCTCGCCGCCCTCGCCGCCGACGCGACGCCGACGAGACCGGCCCAGCCGAACAGGCCCACCCGCACCACCGACCCGATCGACCTGACCGTCCCCGAGATCCGCCACCTGCTCGGCGCCCTGCTGAACCCGCCCCCCGTGTCCCCGCACAGGCTGCTGCACTGGTCAACCTGGCGCAGACGCCACCAGGCCGCGGCCCGGCGCAGCCACTACCGGCGCCGACTCGCCGAACCTGCGACCGAATAGATCACGAAGTCGCACTGGAGTACTAGAAGACAGTTCGGGGGCCGGCTGGGCGGTCCGGCCGGGCCCTGATCGGCCAGAGCTCACCGCAGACCCCGCGGAGCCACAGTCGTGCCTTGATAATGACCGACCGATCCGTTCGCGTTGCGGCTGCGTGGGTGTCGGCCCGCGCAGCACACGGTCCGAGCGCATCCGCCCCAAGACCTCGACGGGCAGCCCGTCGAGAAGGTGGGCCATGCGGGGCGTCATCATTCCCCCACGGCTTTCGTGTTGATCGCGTGCACGACGTTCGACCCGTTCATCAGCGATTGAACGGCACGGCTGATGGCCTCGGAGATGAACGGCAACCGTCGCTCCGTCAGACCGCGAGCTGACGGACCCGCCCGGGGTCGAGGTGCAGCTCGTAAGGGGTCGAGCAGTCGCTGACCTCCGTACCCACCGGGGCACCGCACGGGCACCGGCGGTTCATCCCGCCCCGGCCCGACAAGCCGCAACAGCCGACATCGTCGAAGCTCGGGGCACGGACCGGTTCCAGGCCCGGCGCGTCGCCGGGATGAAGAACCACAGTCCCTCGCGGCCCTGCCGACACCAGGAAGTCGTCACCGTCCGGATCGCCAACGCAGGGGCCGCCCGGGAAGATCGCCACCGGGTCGTCGCACGGGATGAACGGTGCGCCCCAAGGCTCCGGTTCCACCGCGAAGCTCCCCCGCGGCACGGTGGCGGACGCCGTCCGCGTCCCTTCGTCCTTCGCATAGCCCTGGTCCATCGGACGAACGGGGATCTCCGCCAACTCGGTCAACGGTCCCGTGATCGCCGAACCACAGGCCACGCACGCGAACACCATCACTCGCAGTTCTTAACACTCCCCGAGGAACCCGCCAACCCAATTTGGCCTCCCAGCACGGCACTCAGGCCCAGCAGGTCGGGCCGAAGCATGAGGATAGAAAACTCCGCGCGGGGCCGTCGACACCCCGCGTACGCTCCGGTGCGACGAATGGGGAGCGGCGATGGAGCGGGTGGTCGACCTGGACCAAGTGGCGATGGAGGTAGACGCCCGGGTAGCGGCGTGGCGGGTCGGCGGGCTGACCGTGGGTGAACTGACGTGGCGTGATCATGCGTTCCCGTGGGCGCAGCAATTCCTGACGGACCGGGCGCGGGTGGGCGACCCCGACTCGGTGGGAGTCACGCTCGCCCGCGGGGAGGACCAGGTCCTGGAGGTGGTCCTGTACCGCGGTGGCTGGGCCGATGTGGGCTTCTTGTCCGGTGACGACGGCGGAGCCCTGCCGGCCAATGACATCACCTCCGCAGCGGACTTCGGTCGGCGCCTGGACGGCTGGGTGTCCCACGTGTTCAGCGCTCGCCCTACGGGCTGATGCACCCTCGTCCCTCACTGTCCGTCTCCTGCGCGGCCCACTCGGGGTCGTGCGCCGTAGCGCTCGTCCCCACCCGCTGCGGCATCGCGGTACATCTGGCGGACCTCGGCAGGCTCGCCGCCGAGGAGCGCCCGATCGGTGCGGCCATCGCAGTCGGAGCTGGCGCGAACGCGCCAGTCTCGGACGATGCAGGCTGAGATGAAGGCCTGCCCGGTCGGGAGGAGCGCCACCGCGCCTGGCGCCGCCCGATGTTGATCAGCGGTGAGCCCTGGAGCACTGTGGAGCGCTGCCCCACAGCCGGCCAGCATGATGAGAAGCACCGTAGAGGGCGTTGGGCCGCCTGATCCGCTCCGGGACTCCTTCGCTCAGCAGGCCGCTGCGCGGAAGCGGTCCAGGTTGCTGCGGACCACGAGGGTCAGCCGGTGCTCCGGGCCCAGGACGCGCAGGCAGTCGCTGAGCAGGGGTTCGTAAGCAGCGGTGGCGGCGGACGGGTTTCCGGCCTCGCCGAGCCAGCGGGCGAGGCTGTGCCGGGTGGAGAGCGTGCCTTCGTCGTCGGGCCCCTGATACTTCAAGCGGTCGGCGAGGACCGGGCCGAGCACGGCGGTGGCCGCGGCGTGCTCGCCCGCGAGGCCGAGTTGGTGTCCGTGGTTGTGACGGGCGGTCAGGGTGTTCGGGTGGTCCCGCCCCAGGTGGCGTTCGTTCCCGACGGCCACCCGGCGGAACGCCTCGGCCGCGCCGGCAGCGTCGCCGACGGCATCGAGGGCCCGGGCGTGACTGTCGAGGATCAACGGGAGGCTCGGATGGTCCGGGCCGAGGATTCGCAGGTAGTCGGCGGCCACGCGCCCCAGCTCGGCGGCCGCGCCGGCCGGATCGCCCGCGCGGCCGCGCCAGGCAGCGAGCTCTGCCACCGATCCCCGTCTCTGCGCGGCCATCGTCGACCGCCTGACCTTCAACGGCACGATCATCGAGACCGGCACCGACTCCTACCGGCTCGCCTCCACCCGAGCCCGGGTGGAGGAACCCGCCAAGGCCGGCTGACACCTACGGGCCCCACCCTCGACGCCCGCCGCCCTCAGGAGCGGCGCGCCGTCCCACCCCATCTTGAACCCCGCTTGATCTCCTCGCGCTCACGCAGCTTCATCGCGATGAGTGCGGACACTGCCCAGCACGACCTCAGTCGGACAACGCGACCGGGGACCAGATGCCGAACCACTGCTCAGCGCCCCAATCCTCATACCGTTGTACCTCGGTGAACCCCAGCTTCGCCGCGAGGCGCATCGAGCGTTCGTTGGCGGTCTGGGTGGTGAGCACCACCGGCTCGCCGGGCAGCGCTTCGGCGCACCAGTCGAGTGCCGCCGCGCACGCCTCCGTGGCATACCCGTGTCCCCACGCCTGCGGCAGGAACATGTAACCGAGCTCGACCTCCGAGGCCCCGGGGCGGACGTGAACCGGATGCTCCGGATCGCGCCGCTCAAGCGTGACGATCCCGATCATCGCCCCGTCGAGATCGACCACGAAGAGGCCAGGGCGCCGCTTGGGTGTCTCGGGCACCGCACGCTCGAACTCGTCACGCTGTCGAGGGCCGCCGATATAGGCGCCCACCTCAGGTGAGGTGAACACCTCGATGACCGCCGCACGGTCGCGGGCCTCGGGCTCACGGAGCACGAGCCTCTCGGTCTTGATCGAGGCAGGTGGCCAGGCGACGGGTCCTAACTCAGTCATGCAGGCCAGCTAATCAGCAGGCTCGGTAGCGATCAAGACTCGCGGACCGATCACCCCACCTGCCCAGGCACGTCCTTCTTCTCTCACATCCCCTCCAACGAGCCACAACCCGCACTACTTCGCTCTGCGGTCTCAAGGACGGGAACTGACGTCATTTCTCGTGAACATCCACGGCCCGCCGACCGCCCACCGCCACCCAAACGGATGGACAAACGCTGCTGCTTGAAGTGAACGAAGCCACCGGGCCGGCCGCCGCCTGGAAGCTGTGCGGCCGGCTGGGACGTGGTGTGGAGCGATGCGGTCCGGACCCGGACTCGACGCCGTCGCCGTCGCCGGCCGCGCCGGTGGCCGGGCCCGCGGGCGGCCGAGGCTCCCGGCTCCCGGCTCCCGGCTCCCGGCTCCCGGCTCCCGGCTCCCGGCTCCCGGCAGAAGTATCGCCGCCCGCAGTTCTGCTGGGGCAACTGCCTGGTTCGGCGTCCGGGCGCAGTGGTCAACTGGCGCCCGTCCCTCCTCCCCTTCCCTTGGAGCACAGCCCAGTGAGGCTCAGAGACACCCTGATCATCGCGTTGGCAGCGGCGATCCCGGCCCTAGGACTCGCCGTGCCCGCCTCGGCGGCCGGGTCCCTCGCGCAGTCGCCGTCCCAGTCCACGTCACAGTCCGTGTCGGCGCCGCCGATCGCCGCGATGCGGTCGGCCACCGCCACGACCCGCAGCGCCACCACCAAGGCCACCGACAGCACGGTCGGCACGGTCAACGCGGCGGCGACCGGCCCCCTGATCTCCCACGGCGGACCGGTGCAGACCGCACCGAAGGTCTACCTCGACTTCTGGGGCTGGAACTCCGACCCGGCGGGCGTCAAGGCCACGATCCTCAGCTTCTACATCCACATCGGCGACAGTCCGTGGCTCGCCACCGTCGGTCAGTACGGGGCGGGCTTCCAGCCCGGTCTGCTCGCAGGTGTGTGGTCCGACCCGACCGGCCCCGCGATGTCCCAGCCGGCCCAGGCCGACATCGCCGCCGAGGCCACCCGCGCCGCCTCCGCCATGGGCGTCACCGCGAGCGTCAACGCCCAGGTCGTCGTGCTGTTGCCGACCGGCCACGAGTTCCCCAACGCCTTCACCCAGACGTGCGGCTGGCACTCCGTCGCCAACGGGAACCTGCCCTACACCGCGCTTCCCTACTTCGGGGACGACAGCACCCATGGCTGCGAGGAGAACCTGTACTCGGCGGACGGCACCTACACCATCGTCGCCGGGCACGAACTGACCGAGACGATGACCGACCCGTATCTCAACGCGTGGACCACCGGTGACCTGAGCGGCGAGATCGCCGACCTCTGCGCCTGGCAGAACGTCGGCCAGCAGAACGCCAACGACGGGGCCTACTACCTGCAGTCGCTCTGGAGCAACTCGTCGAACGGCTGCACCCAGGCCTCCGGCGCATGGACCGGCCTGACGAACGACAACGGCGCCCCGCCCCCGGGCACGGCCGCCGGCGCCTCGCCGACCGTCTCCTCCCTGCAGCCGGGCCGCCTGGACGTGTTCGTCCGGGGTGCCGACGGCGCGATCTGGCACCAGTACTGGGACGTGAACGCCTACTTCCTCAACGCCAACGGCGGCTGGAGCGCGTGGGAATCGCTCGGCGGCAACCTGGCTTCCAACCCGACAGCGGTCTCCTGGAGCAGCTCCCGACTCGACCTGTTCGCCACCGGCACCGACGGCAACATCTACCAGAAGTACTGGACCTCCGGCGGCGGTTGGACCGGTTGGCAGAACTTCGGCACCCCACCGGGCGGCGTGGCCTCCGGCGCCTCTCCCGCCGTCACCTCCTCCGGCAACGGCCGCCTGGACCTCTTCGTCCGCGGCACGGCCGGCGCGATCTGGCACATCTACTACAGCGGGGCCTGGAGCGGCTGGCAGTCCCTCGGAGGCTTCCTCACCTCCGACCCCACCGCCGTGGCGCAGAACGCCTCCCACTACGACGTGTTCGCCCTGGGCGGTGACGGCAAGATCTGGCACGACTCCTGGACCGGCGGCGCCAACTGGAGCGGCTGGACGCAGGACGTCACCACCCCCTCCGCCGGCATCGCCGCCGGCGCCTCCCCCACTGTCGCCACCTGGAACGGCGTCTCCGGGGCCCTGGAGCTCTTCGTCCGCGGCAAGGACAACTCCATGTCCTACAACCTCTACAACGGCTCCTCCTGGGGCGGTTGGGGGGCGCGCGGCGGCAGCTACACCTCCAACGCCGCCGCCATCAGCCCGGGCCGGGACCAGATCGACTGGTTCGGCGTCGGCACCGACGGCAGGATCTGGTCCCAGTTCTGGGCCTGACCGCCAGCGAGCCCGGGTCCGGACGCCGTCCGGTCCCGGGCTCGCGCAC
>NZ_JBHYKG010000245.1:0-13391 GCF_042741245.1 Kitasatospora sp. NPDC058965 | reverse complement strand
AGGCGCCCGCCCCCTGCGGGGGACGGGCGCCTGAGCGGAGAGTGTGCGGCGTACCCGGGTCAGCCCCGGGTCAGCTCTTGGCGGCCTTCTTGACCAGGATCACCACCGCGGCGGCGATGCCGACCACCACCAGTGCCTTGACCGCGAACCAGATCAGCGAGCTCACCACGCCGATCACGAAGCCGATCACGTTGAACGCGATGATCAGCAGGATGATCGGGACCACGACGTTGCGCACCCAGCCCGGCAGCGACTTCCACATCTCAGCCATCTCCGTACCCCATCTCCCTTTCGGGTCGGCCTCTGTCGCCGCACCCCGTCCGCTTTCGTACTTCGATCGTAGGAGCACCGGAGAGCGGAAACGAGGGAATCGGCCCCGGAGAGAACCCGGACAAAACCCTGAGGGAAACCCCTCGGGTTCGCCCCTACCGGCGGCTCAGACCGGCCACCGCTCACCCCGCCAGGCGGCGTCCCAGAACATCCACTCGTACCTGGTCGTGGTGGTGAAGTGCCGGTGCACCCGACGCCGTTCGGCGGCCGAGAGGTCCTCGCCCAGCCGGTCGGCGAGCTCCAGCACCCGGCGCACCACGGCCTGGAAGGACTCGTCGCCGTAGACCGCGATCCACCGGGCGTACAGCGGGTCGGGGGAGCCCTGGGCCAGCAGCCGCTCGCCGACCTTGGCGTAGACCCAGTAGCAGGGCAGCACCGCGGCCACCGCCTCGGCGAACGAGCCGCCGTGCACCGTGGCCAGCAGGTAGCTGGTGTACGCCAGGGTGGTGGGCAGCACCGGCTCGTCGGCCGCCTGCTCGGCGGTGCCGCCGAGGGCGGTGAGGAACTCGGCGTGCATCTCCTGCTCGGCGGCCAGCGCCCCGATCGCGTCGTCCGCGAAGGCCCGCACCTCGGCCTCGCCCGGCGCCTTGGCCGCGCACCCGGCCAGCGCCCGGGCGTAGTCCCGCAGGTAGTGCGAGTCCTGCACCACGAAGTGCCGGAACGCGGCGCGCGGCAGCGTCCCGTCGGTCAGGCCGGCCAGGAACGGGTGCGCGAGGATCTCGGCGTAGACCGGCTCGACGGCGGCCCACAGCTCCTCGGTCAGGGTCTGGGTCATGTCCGCGACCCTACGTGAGCACCGGCCGCCGGCACCGCGAGGGCGGTCGCACCGTCCGGGGCGGCGACCCGACCAGGACTCCGAGCCGTTCAGGACTCCGAGCCGTTCACGACTCCGGCGGCGAGAAGACCACCAGCACCCGCAGCTCCTCGGTGATGTGGTGGAACCGGTGCGGCGTCCCCGCCGGCACGAAGACCACGCTCCCCCGGCCCACGGTGCAGGTCTCCTCCCCCACGGTCAGCGACGCCCGCCCGCTGATCACCTGGTACAGCTCGTCCTGCTGGTGCGCGCCCTGGGTGTCCGTCTCGCCGGGGGAGAGCGCGTACAGCCCGGCCGACATCGTGCGCTCCTTCAGGAAGCGCAGGTAGGCCCCGTCCTGGGCCGCCCGCTCGGCGTCCAGCCGGTCGAGACGGAAAACCTTCATCAGCCCGCTCCTCTTTGGTGCTTCCGCGATCCGCCCGAGCCTGTCACGATGCGGAGCCATGAAGCACTTCGTTCTGAAGACCCTGATCAACGCGGCCGCCATCTGGGTCGCGGCCTGGCTCGTCAAGGGCATCACCCTGTCGAGCGGCAGCTGGCAGCACCAGACGATGACCGTGATCGGCGTCGCCCTGATCTTCGGGGTGGTGAACTGGCTGATCAAGCCGCTGGTGAAGTTCTTCTCGTTCCCGCTCTTCATCCTCACGCTCGGCCTGATCACCTTCGTGGTCAACGCGCTGATGCTCTGGCTGACCTCCTTCGCCTCCGACAAGCTGAGCCTGGACTTCCACGTGACCGGCTTCCTGCCGGCGCTGTTCGGCTCGCTGATCATCAGCCTGGTCGCCTGGGGCCTGCACGTGGTGCTGGACGACAAGGACTGACGCCCCGCGCACCGCGACGGGCCCGCCCCGACCGAACAGGTCGGCGCGGGCCCGCGGCGTGTCCGCGTCCGGCCCCGGCCCCCGGCCCCCGGCCCCCGGCCCCCGGCCCCCGGGCCCCGGGCCCGCGCCGCGGCCGGGGTCAGCCGAGGCACCCCCGGCTCAGGATGTCGGCCAGCTTCGCGTCCAGCGCGGAGGCGGCCGGCTCCTCGCCCATCGGCACCAGCCGGTCGGCCCGGGCCAGGAAGGCGACCAGCGGCGGCGCGGCACAGCGCAGTTGCGCGTCGCCGTCCGGCGACCGCAGCAGGATCCTGACCTGCGACAGCTCCTCGCCGACCGGGCGGATCTGCACGTCGCCCTCCCCACTGGGCCGGCTGATCCCGTCGAGCAGCAGCTCCCGGCCGAACACCCAGCTGACCGGGGCGTCCCCGGGCAGGTGGAAGGTGAGCCGGACCGCGAAGGGGTCGCCCGGGTCGTAGACGAGGTCGACCACCAGGCGGAAGGAGAGCTCGTTCGAGACCACGAGGCTCATCACCACGTGCCCCTGGACAGTGCTGTGCATGCGCCAGTACCTCTCGTTCTGCCCGGCCGTCGCCGTCCTGCGGCCCTTCTCGGGCCGGGCATGCGGTTTCGCTGTCGGTTGCCGTGCTGGTGCGTTGCGGTTGTGCAGATATGACCCTGATCCCCCGTAACACACCCATCGTCCGGTTTGTCGGACCGGTCGGACAAGATGTGCTTTTTCACATGGTGAACGAGGCGGACAGGGCGCCGAGCAGTCCGGCGGCCCGCCCGCGCAGCCGGCCGGCGGCCGCGGCGAGCCGGTCCGACCGGTCCACCGGCAGCGAGAGGGCGACGGTGGCCACGGTCGCGCCGACGGTGATCGGGACCGCTGCGCAGACCGTGCCGAGCGCGTACTCCTGGTGCTCGAAGACCGGCATGGTCGGCTGCGCGCCGGCCCACCGGCGCAGCAGCACCGCCTCCTCGGTCACCGTGGCCGGGGTCAGGTCGGTCGGCCGGTGCCTGGCCAGGTGGTCGCGCCGCTGCTGCTCGGTGAGTTGGGAGAGCAGGCACTGGCCGATCGCGTGGGCGTGCGCGGTGGCACGGAAGTCGGCCCACTCCGCCACCGCGGGCCGGCGCTGGTCGGCGGCCACCGCCAGCAGTTCGACCTCGCCGTCGCGGTAGGCCGCGAAGTACACCGCGGCGTCCACCTGCTCGCTCAGCCGGTCGAGCCCCGCTCGGAGTTCGGACCGCCCGTGCTGGCGCTGCCCGGCCTCGCCGATGCTGCTGACCGAGGCGCCGTAGAAGAACCGCCCCTCACTGCGCCGCAGGTAGCCCTCGTGGGTCAGGGTCCGCAGCAGGTGGTAGGTGGTGCCCAGCGGCAGGCCGGCGGCGCGCGCCAACTGCTTCGCGGTGGCGCCCTGCAGGAACCCGCCGACGGCCTCCAGCAGGTGCAGCGCCCGCTGCACCGAGGCGATCAGGGTGGGCCCGCCGCCCGCGGCCGCCCCGGTGGGCGAGCGGCCCGGGCGCACGCCGCCGGTACTTCGCTCGCCGCGGCGGACCAGTGGCAGGTTCAGCGTCTCGACGGAGTTCGCACTGCGCGGCACGGTCACACTTTCCCCCCAACCCGGATTGACGACAGGTCGGCCAATTCGGAACACTACGGTCCGTTTTGCCCGGTGTTGATCATTGGAGCACAGCGGATGCGGGGTCGCAATCACGCTCTTGGCGCACTGAATCAGGTAAAGGGAGTGAAAAGTCGCCATGACGTCGAAAACCGGCCGACCGCGCCGGTGGCGGAACGACCGGACGGCCCCGCAGGTCCGGGACGGGCCGCCCGTTCGTCCGCCTGTGCGAGTTTCGGCGCCGCCCACCTGCGGGATGCTCCCGCACAACGCTTGTGGAGGTGACGGCAGTGACCCCTGTGCCGGCGGCGCCCGGACCGACACCCCATCCGCGACCGGTGGTCAAGCGCACGGCGCGGGCGATCCTGCTGGAGCTCGACGAGCACGACCCGGTGCACGGCCCGGCCTCGTTGGTGGTGATCAAGCGCACCCGGCCCGGCAGCAACCCGTACTGGATCACTCCCGGCGGCGGCGTGGAGCCCGAGGACCGCACCGTCACCGAGGCGCTGCACCGCGAGGTGGACGAGGAACTCGGCGGCAAGGTGGTCGACGTGGTCCCGGCCTTCGTGGACACCGTCGCCCACTCGCACCACGAGGACGGCACCCTGCTGCACCCGCACGGGGTCAAGGTCCAGCACTTCTTCGCCTGCCGGCTCGCCTCGATGGACCCCGGCCGGCGGCACGGCCCCGAGGTGGACGAGCCGCGCGGCGAGTACGAGATCGTCCGGCTGCCGTTCACCCGGGAGGGGGTCACCGCCGTCAACCTGGTCCCGCCCTCGCTCCGTTCCTACCTGGCCGCCAACATCGAGGGGGTCCGGGCCCTGCTGGCGACCGACCTGTAGTCACAGCTCCAGGTCGTGGTGGACGTGCTCCAGCCGCACTCCGGAGCGGACCAGCATGCTGGCGGACCGCCGCACCATCGCGGCCGGCCCGCTGAGGAACGCGTGGTGGCCGTCCCACGGCCCGAGTTGGGCCACCACGTCGCCGACCAGCCCGGACAGCGCGCCGCCCGGGCGGACCACCTCCTCGGAGACCACCGGGCGGACCGTCAGCCAGGCGTGGCGGCGCTCCAACTCGCGCAGTGCGTCCAGCTGGTAGAGGTCGTCGGTGCGCCGGGCGCCGTAGAACACCTCCACGGTGCGGCCGTTCGCGCCGTACCCGGCCACCTCCTCGACCAGGGCCGTGATCGGCGCGATCCCGGTGCCGCCGCCCAGACAGAGCAGGTCGGCGGTGCCGGCGTGGTCGGCCACCATGGTCCCGGCCGCCGGGCCGAGCCGCAGCACGTCGCCGGGCTGGGCCCGGCGGACCAGCGCGCTGCTCACCCAGCCGCTCTGCACGGCCTTGACGTGCAGGGTCAGCAGCCCGTCCGGGCGCGGCGCGGTGGCGAACGAGAACGGCCGCCAGACCCGCGGCCACCACGGGGTCTCCAGGGTGGTGTACTGGCCGGCCCGGTACGGGTACGGGTGGTCGGTGCGCAGCGTCAGCACCGCCACGTCCCGCTCGCGCACCTGGTGCGAGACCACCTCGGCCTGCCAGAACGGCGGCGCGGTGGCGGCCGCCCGCTCGGCGGCCTCGATCATGATCGAGGAGACCACCCGGTAGACCCGGCGCCAGGCCAGCTCGGTCTCGGCGTCCCAGCGGCTGCCGCAGTACTTGGCCAGCGCCGCCACCAGGCACTCGCCCACCGGGCCGTAGTGCGCGGTGGTGGTGCCGTACTTGCGGTGGCCGCGGCCCAGGTTGCCCAGGTAGGCGGTCAGCCCCACCGGGTCGTCGGCGCTGCGCGCGGCCGTCAGCAGGGCCCGGAACAACCGGTCGCGCTGCACGTCCATCGCGGCCGGGAACATCGACCGGATCTCCGGGTGGTGGACGAAGAGCAGCGCGTAGAAGTGCGCGGTGGCCCGGTCGGCCACCGGCTCCACCAGCGTGAGCGTGAGGCGGATCAGGTCCAGGTCGCGCGGCGTGGGCGGCTCCTCCGCGCTGCGCCGGACGTCGGGTGCCGGCGGCGCGGGTGCCGGTGGCGGCCCGCCCGCGTCCTGCGCCGCCCAGGCCTGGCTCCACCGGTCGCCGGGGCCGGCCCAGTTGAGCCCCGGGGCCCAGCTGAACAGCGGTTCCACGACCGGGCGTTCGAGGGCCGGCCGGAGGGCCGGTGCGGGCTCTAACGCCGCCGGGACGGCGGGCGGTTCGCTCGGCATCGGCGGGATCGGCGGGAGCGGACGGACCGGCTCGGGCTCCGCGGGCGCCTGGACCGGCTCCGGGCCGCTGTCCACCATCCCCGGCACCGCGGTGGCCGCGGCCGAGCCGTGGCCGGAGCGGACCATCAGCGCGGAGAGGGACTTCACTGCTACCTGACGCGTACTCAAGAGAATCGTTTCGCCTCCGGTCGTCCCAGCAACGCCTTGGGTAGCGTGGCACGGCCGGACAGCTGATCCGACAAATCTTGGGAACGCCGGACGGCGGACCGTTCCGCGCGCTAGGCTCCCGCCTTCGCCCGCGGCGGCCCGCCGCTCGGTGCGGTCCGTCAGTACCAGGCGTCGCACCAGGTGCCGCGCTGGACCTGGACGCAGACCTGGTCCCAGTACCCCGGCCCGTCGTAGTAGACCGGCGTGGCGGCGGTGCCGTTGGCCGGCACCCAGACCAGGTCGCTCTGGGTGTAGGTCGCCCCGCCGTCCTTGGACTGGCGGATGAAGATCCAGCAGGCGGTGCCGCCGTTCAGCGACGCCTGGCCCTGCGCGTACTCGTGCGAGGCGCCGTTGTACCCCTCGATCTCGTACCGGTTCATCGAGCAGAGCCCGGCCGAGCCGGTCACCATGGTGGGGCTCGAATCGCGCAGCACGTACGTCTCGGCGAGCGCACTGCCCGCGCCGGTGGCGAGCACCGCGCAGGTCATGGCGGCTATGGCGGCCGGGCGGGCGGAGCGGGACAACCTGAACATGGGGAACCCTTCGGAGCGCGGGCGGAACACCTCGGACACCCGATCCCCCGTGGTGGACCGGCACGCCGTGGGGGCGCGCTGGCGACCTGCCCGCAATCGCGGCGAATATGCCCCGCGCGATCGAGGTGCAGCCGCCGCACGGTCGGGCCCGTCCCCGGGACGTCGCAGCACCGGGCCCGGCCGGGACGGTACGTCCCCGCCGGGCCCGGTCGCCCGCTCTCCGCTCAGAGCTGCCGCAGCAGCATCCCCGGCCGCTCCAGGCAGTCCGCGACGAACCGCAGGAAGCCGCCCGCCGTGCCGCCGTCGCAGACCCGGTGGTCGAAGGTGAACGACAGCTGCGTCACCTGACGGACCGCCAGCTGGCCCTCGTGCACCCAGGGCTTCGCGATGATCCGGCCGACACCGAGCATGGCCGCCTCGGGGTGGTTGAGGATCGGGGTGGAGCCGTCGACGCCGAACACGCCGTAGTTGTTCAGCGTGAACGTGCCGCCGGTCAGCTCGGCCGGGGTGAGCGAACCGGCTCGGGCGGCGGCGGTCAACCGGCCCAGCTCGGCACCGAGTTGCTCGGTGGTCAGCTGCTGGGCGTCGCGCACCACCGGGACCACCAGGCCGCGGTCGCTCTGCGCGGCGAAGCCCAGGTGGACCGCCGGATGGCGCCGGATCGCGGCCGGTGCGCCGTTGGCGTCCAGGTCCACGCTGGTGTTCAGCTCCGGGTAGCGGGCCAGCGCGGCCACGCAGATCCGGGCCAGCAGGGCCAGCAGCGAGACCTTGGGGAGGTCCGGCGACCGGTTCATCTGGGCGCGCACGGCGAGCAGTTCGGTGGCGTCGGCGTCCACCCAGCAGGTGGCGGCCGGGATCTCGTGGTGGCTGCGGGTCAGCTTCTCGGCCACCGTGCGGCGCAGACCGCGCAGCGGGACCGAGTCCGCGGAGGCGGGGACGACGGCCGGGGCCGCCGGGGCCACCGCGGCCTCGATCGCCCGGTTCACGTCGGCCCGCAGGATCAGCCCGTCCGGCCCGCTGCCGGTCAGCGAGGCCAGGTCCACCGCGTGCTCGCGGGCCAGCTTGCGCACCAGGGGGGAGATGACGGGGACGACGGCGGGAGCCTCGACCACCGCAGGGGCAGCCACCACCGCAGGGGCAGCCGCCACCGGGACAGCGGCCGGGGCCGGCGCGACCGGGGCCGCCCCCACCCGTCGGCGCCGCGCGCCCTTGCCGCCCTCGGCCACGCCGTAGCCCACCAGCGGGCGCTCGGGCTGCGGGTCCGGCACGTCGGTGCCGGGCTCCGGCGCCACCGCCACGGTGACCAGCGGCTGGCCGACCAGCCGTTCCTCGCCCACCTCGCCGAACCGCGCGGTGACCACCCCGCCGTACGGACAGGGCACCTCGACCACCGCCTTGGCGGTCTCCACCTCCACCACCGGTTGGTCCACGGCGATCACCTCGCCGACCTCGACCATCCAGCGCACCACCTCGGCCCCGGTCAGCCCCTCGCCCAGGTCGGGCAGGGTGAACTCGCGCACGATCGGCATCACGGTCACCCCTCCCACTGCAGCTTCGCGACCGCGTCCAGGATCCGGTCCACCCCGGGCAGGTGGTGGTGCTCCAGCATCGGCGGCGGGTACGGGATGTCGAAGCCGGTCACCCGCAGCACCGGTGCGGCCAGGTGGTGGAAGCAGCGCTCGGTCACCCGGGCGGCGATCTCCGCGCCGACCCCGCCGAAGCCGGTGGACTCGTGCACCACCACGGCCCGCCCGACCGAGCGGACCACCTCGCAGACGGTGGCGTCGTCGAACGGCACCAGGGAGCGCAGGTCCAGCACGGCCAGGTCCCAGCCCTCGGCGCGGGCCGCCTCGGCCGCCTCCAGGCAGACCGGCAGCGACGGACCGTAGGTGATCAGCACCGCCGAGCGGCCGGTGCGGCGCAGCACCGCGCGGCCCACCGGGGCGGTGCCGGCGCCGGTGTCCAGCTCGTCCTTGGACCAGTAGAGCCGCTTGGGCTCCAGGAAGACCACCGGGTCGTCGGAGGCGATCGACTCGCGCAGCAGGCCGTAGGCGTCGGCCACGGTGGCGGGGGTGACCACGTGCAGGCCGGGGGTGCCGGCGTAGTACGCCTCGGAGGAGTCGCTGTGGTGCTCCACGCCGCCGATGCCGCCGCCGTACGGCACCCGCACGGTGATCGGCAGCGCCAGCTTGCCGGCGGTGCGGTTGCGCATCTTGGCCACGTGCGAGACCAGCTGCTCCATCGCCGGGTAGGCGAAGGCGTCGAACTGCATCTCCACCACCGGGCGCAGCCCGTACATCGCCATCCCGATCGCGGTGCCCAGGATGCCGGCCTCGGCCAGCGGGGTGTCCAGGCAGCGGTCGGCGCCGAACTCGGAGGCCAGCCCGTCGGTGATCCGGAAGACGCCGCCGAGCCGGCCGACGTCCTCGCCCAGCAGGTGCACGGTCGGGTCCTCGCGCATCGCGTCGCGCAGCGCGGTGTTCAGCGCCTGCGCCATGGTCGCGGTGCGGGTCTCGGTCACGGTGCTCACTTCTCCGCCTCCGCCGCCAGCTCGGCGGCCAGCTGCTCGGCCTGCTCGCGCAGTTGGGGGGTCGGCTCGGCGTAGACGTGGGCGAACAGCGACGCCGGGTCCAGGACCGGCTCGGCGTGGAACTCGGCGCGCATCCGGGCCGCGAGTTCCTCGCCCTCGGCGACGGCCGCGGCCGCCTGCGCGTCGTCCAGCAGGCCGGCGCCGCGCAGCTCGCGCTCCATCAGCAGGATCGGGTCGTGCTGCTGCCAGGCCGTCACCTCCGCGGACTGCCGGTAGCGGGTGGCGTCGTCGGCGTTGGTGTGCGCCTCCACCCGGTAGGTGAGCGCCTCCACCAGGGTCGGCCCGCCGCCGGACCGGGCCCGGTCCACCGCCTCGGTCAGCACGGCGTGCACCGCCACCACGTCGTTGCCGTCCACCAGCCGGCCCGGCATCCCGTAGCCGACGGCCTTGTGGGCCAGCGTCGGGGCGGCGGACTGCTGGGTCAGCGGGACCGAGATCGCGTAGCCGTTGTTCTGCACCAGGAAGACCACCGGGGCGTTCAGCACCGCGGCGAAGTTCAGCGCCTCGTGGAAGTCGCCCTCGCTGGTGCCGCCGTCGCCCATCATGGCCAGCGCCACCACCGGCTCGCCGCGCAGCCGGGCCGCGTGCGCCAGGCCGACCGCGTGCGGGGCCTGGGTGGCCAGCGGGGTGCAGAGCGGGGCGGTCCGGGTGGCCACCGGGTCGTAGCCGGTGTGCGCGTTGCCGCGCAGCAGGGTCAGCGCCTGGAGCGGGTCGACCCCGCGGCCGACCACCGCGAGGGTGTCGCGGTAGCTGGGGAAGAGCCAGTCGTCCTCGGCCAGCACCGCGGCCGCGGCCACCTCGCAGGCCTCCTGGCCGGTGGAGGACGGGTAGACGGCCAGCCGGCCCTGCTTGGTCAGCGTGGTGGCCTGCTGGTTGTAGCGGCGGCCGACCACCAGCCGGCGGTACAGCTCGCGCAGCAGCGCGGGGTCGTACGCGGCGAGCCCGGGCGTGCCGAGGATCCGCACCGGGGAGTGGTCGGGCAGGAGGGGCGCGGGATCGGTCCGGGGGGCGGTAGCGCCGGGCAGCCAACCGGGCACCGGCGCGGTAGGCCGGTGGTCGAGGACGGTCATCGGGCACCTCCAAGGGGTGGGGAGGGCAGCAGGAACTGGGGGATTGCCTCCCAACCGATTGTTCGGTTGTCTTTTCATTGTGGCCACAGCACGGTGAAGGTGCTGGACATTCGGCCGCTCCGGCAGTCTGCTGAAAGCAGCACGTCCACCATCGGAGGGCTTGAGGACATGGGCTCTGAACAAATGGCCAGCGCGCCGACCGGCCGCGCGGCGCTGCCCGCCCAGAGCCCGCACCACGGCACGCACCCCCCGGCCCACCCGGCTCCCGCGACCCAGCCCGACCGCTCGCTGGACCGGGTCGACCGGTCGATCCTGCGGCTGCTGCAGCAGGACGGGCGGGCCTCGATCCGCTCGGTCGCCGAACGGGTGCACGTCTCCCGGGCCAACGCCTACGCCCGGATCGCCCGGATGATGGAGGACGGGGTGATCCGCGGCTTCACCGCCCGGGTCGACCACGAACGGGCCGGGCAGAGCGCCACCGCCTACGTCACGCTGAAGATCGTGCAGAACTCCTGGCGCAGCGTCCGCGAGCAGCTGCTCGACCTGCCCGGGGTGGCGCACATCGCGCTGGTGGGCGGCGAGTACGACGTGCTGATGCTGGTGCACACGGCGGACAACCGGGCGCTGCGCGAGCTGGTGCTGGGCAGCGTCCAGGCGATCCCGGGGGTGCTGTCCACCCAGACCCTGCTGGTCTTCGAGGAGACCGACCGGGTGCCGCCGGCCTGAGGGCCGGTCCCGGCGTCCGTCAGGCGCGCAGCCCGTCGAAGGCCAGCCGGGCCACGGCCTCGGCCACGCCGTCGGCGTGCGGGGCGTCCGGGCGGTACCACTCGACGATCGAGTTGATCATGCCGAAGAGCAGGCGGGTGGCCAGCCGCGGCTCCACGTCGGCCCGCAGCTCGCCGGCCGTCACCGCCTCCTTGACCAGCTCGGCCACCCGGTGGTCGAAGTCCCGGCGGCGCTCCAGCGCCCACTGCTCGGTGCCGGTGTTGCCGCGCACCCGCAGCAGCAGGGTCACGTAGGGCAGTTCGGCCAGCAGCACCTCGGTGGTGCGGCGCACCACGTGCTCCAGCCGGTCCACCGGGCGCCCGTCGACCGCCGCCGGCTCGTCCAGGATCCCGAACAGCCCGTCCAGCGCGCGGCCGACGGCGAGCCGCAGCAGCTCCTCCTTGCCGCGCACGTGGTGGTAGATCGAGGACTTGGAGATGCCGGCCGCCCGCGACAGGTCCTCCATCGAGGTCCCGTCGTAGCCGCGCGCGTTGAAGACCTGCACCGTGACCGCGAGCAGCGATTCGACGGTGTACGTGGTGCGGTTCGGGGTGTCGGCCATACCCCTGAGTATCCCCGGCGGGCCGAGCGGGCTTCACCCGGGCGGCACTCTTGACCCGACCGATCGTTCGGTTACGCTGAGGAGCGTCAGGCACCGGACTGCCATTTTTCGAGGAGCGCCGCATGGCCGCCGTCGACGAACTGATCGAGCGTCACCAGGAGACCCTCTCGCGCGCGCTGACCGCGCTCGCCGAGCGGGACTACTGGTCGCCCTACCCCGAGTTCCCCAAGGCCTACGGCGAGAGCGCGCCGGCCGACGGCAAGGCCGCCTTCGAGGCGCTGCTCGGCACCACCTTCGCGCTGCCCGGCCAGCCGGCCGACGGCGAGCCGGTCGGCACCGAGTCCTCGCCGTACGGCATCGAGCTCGGCATCGGCTACCCGCGCGCCGAGGTGGACGAGCTGCTCGCCGCCGCGGCCGCGGCCCGGCCCGGCTGGGCGGCGGCCACCCCGGCCGCCCGCGCCGCCGTCTGCCTGGAGGTGCTGGCCCGGATCAACGCCCGCTCGCACGAGATGGCGCAGGCCGTGATGCACACCACCGGCCAGGCCTACGCGATGGCCTTCCAGGCCGGCGGCCCGCACGCCCAGGACCGCGGCCTGGAGGCGGTGGCCTACGCCTACGCCGAGCAGGCCAAGCTGCCCGCCACCGCCGGGTGGACCAAGCCGCAGGGCAAGCGCGACCCGCTGGTGCTGACCAAGGAGTTCATCACCGTGCCGCGCGGCACCGCGCTGGTCATCGGCTGCAACACCTTCCCGACCTGGAACGGCTACCCGGGCCTGTTCGCCTCGCTGGCCACCGGCAACCCGGTGGTGGTCAAGCCGCACCCGCGCGCGGTGCTGCCGCTGGCGCTGACGGTGCGGATCGCCCGCGAGGTGCTGTCCGAGTACGGCTTCGACCCCAACACGGTCACCCTGGCCGCCGAGCGGGACCGCGAGGGCATCGCCAAGACGCTGGCCCTCCACCCGGACGTGCGGATCATCGACTACACCGGTTCCACCGAGTTCGGCGACTGGCTGGAGGAGAACGCCAAGCAGGCCCTGGTCTACACCGAGAAGGCCGGCGTCAACACGGTCGTCATCGACTCGACCGACGACTACAAGGGCATGCTGGGCAACCTGGCCTTCGCCCTGTCGCTCTACACCGGCCAGATGTGCACCACCCCGCAGAACCTGCTGATCCCGCGCGGCGGCATCGGCACCGACCAGGGCGACAAGTCCTACGACGAGGTGGTGGCCGACCTGGCGGGCGCGATCAGCGGCCTGCTCGGCGACGACGCCCGCGCCGCGGCGATCCTGGGCGCCGTGGTCAACCCGGCGGTGCTGCAGCGCAGCGCGGCCGCCGCGAGCGGCGAGTACGGTGACCTGGCGCTGGCCCCGCGGGTGGTGGAGTCGGCCGAGTTCCCGGGCGCGGCCATCCGCACCCCCGCGCTGATCAAGGTGGAGGCGCACAAGCCGGACGACCGGGCGCACTTCCTCACCGAGTGCTTCGGGCCGGTCTACTTCGCGGTCGCGGTGGACTCCACCGCCGACGCGGTCGACCTGCTGCGCCGGACCGTCAGCGAGCACGGCGCGATGACGGCCACCGGCTACACCACCTCCGCCGAGGTGGAGCAGGCGCTGGTGCAGGCCTGCCTGGACAGCGGCGTCTGCCTCTCGCTCAACCTCACCGGCGGGGTCTACCCGAACCAGACCGCCGCCTTCTCCGACCTGCACGGCACCGGGGCCAACCCGGCCGCCAACGCCGCGTACACCGACGCGGCCTTCGTGGCCAACCGGTTCCGCGTGGTGGAGGTCCGCCGCCCGGCCTGACGGGTGCTCGGCGGGGCGGGGGGGGCCCCCCGGAACGCCGGGGGCGGCCCCCCCCCCCCGGCGTGGGGAGGGGGCGGGAAACC
>NZ_JBHYKG010000244.1:0-13395 GCF_042741245.1 Kitasatospora sp. NPDC058965 | reverse complement strand
GCATACCATCCCGAGTGTTACAGCTCTACTGTCACGCTCGGGAGGCGACGGTCAGGTGGCACCTCAGGTGGACGGACACGGTGCTGCGCCGGGCGGCGCCGCACCGGTCGGCGGCCCGCTGGCCGGCGTCCGGGTGGTCGAGCTGGCCGGGATAGGCCCCGGTCCGTTCGCCGCCATGCTGCTCGGCGACCTCGGCGCCGACGTGGTCCGGGTGGACCGCCCGCAGGGCTCGCCGCTGGCCGGTGACCCGGCGCTGGACCTGACCAACCGCAACAAGCGCTCGGTGCTGGTGGACCTCAAGGCCCCGGACGGCGCGGCCACCGTGCTCGACCTGGTCGCCCGCGCCGACCTGCTGATCGAGGGCTACCGCCCCGGCGTCGCCGAGCGCCTGGGCGTCGGCCCGGCCGCCTGCCTGGCCCGCAACCCCGCCCTGGTCTACGGCCGGATGACCGGCTGGGGCCAGGACGGCCCGCTCGCCGCCACCGCCGGCCACGACATCGACTACACCGCGCTGACCGGCGTGCTCTCGATGATCGGCCCGGCCGACGGCCCGCCCGCCGTCCCCGTCAACCTGCTCGGCGACTACGCGGGCGGCTCGCTCTACCTGGTGGTCGGCCTGCTCGCCGCGCTGCAGCACGCCCGGGCCACCGGCGCCGGCCAGGTGGTGGACGCCGCGATCGTCGACGGCACCGCCCACCTGGCCACGCTGTTCTGGGGATTGCTGGCCCAGGGCCAGTGGCGGGAGCGGCGCGGCGGCAACCTGCTGGACGGCGGCGCCCCCTGCTACGCCACCTACCAGGCGCGCGACGGCGGCTGGTTCGCGGTCGGCGCGCTGGAGCCGCAGTTCTACGCCGAGTTCGCCCGCCTGCTCGACCTGCCCGCCGACGCACCCGCGCAGTACGACACGGCCCGGTGGCCCGAGCTGCGCGCGCTGATCGCGACCCGGTTCGCCACCCGCAGCAGCGCGGAGTGGACGGCCGTCTTCGCCGGCTCCGACGCCTGCGTGACACCGGTCCTGACGCTCCGTCAGGCCGCTGCCGACCCGCACCTGAGCTTCCGCGGCACGTACGTGGAGCACGACGGGCTCACCCAGCCCGCCCCCGCGCCGCGGTTCTCCGCCACGCCGGGCGCGCTGCGCCGCCCGCCCGCGCTGCCCGGCGCCGACACCGCCGAGGTCGCCCGCGACTGGGGCGTCCCGGCGCTGACCGCCGGGGCCGCCGACGCAGCCAACCCGGCTGACCCCGCCAAACCTGCTGGCCCCGCTGACCCCGCTGAGAGGACCCTGTGAGCACCGAAGCGTTCATCTACGAGGCGATCCGCACCCCGCGCGGGCGCGGCAAGCAGGGCGGCGCCCTGCACGGCACCAAGCCGATCGACCTGGTGGTCGGCCTGATCAAGGAGATCCAGCACCGGTTGCCCGGCCTGGACCCGGCCGCCATCGACGACATCGTGCTCGGCGTGGTCAGCCCGCTCGGCGACCAGGGCTCGGACATCGCCCGGATCGCGGCCATCGCGGCCGGCCTGCCGGACACGGTGGCCGGCGTGCAGGAGAACCGCTTCTGCGCCTCCGGCCTGGAGTCGGTCAACCTGGCCGCCGCCAAGGTCCGTTCGGGCTGGGAGGACCTGGTGCTGGCCGGCGGCGTGGAGTCCATGTCGCGGGTCCCGATGGGCTCCGACGGCGGCGCCTGGGCGATGGACCCGATGACCTCGTTCGACGTCAACTTCGTCCCGCAGGGCATCGGCGCCGACCTGATCGCCACCCTCGGCGGCTTCACCCGCACCGACGTCGACACGTACGCGGCCGAGTCGCAGGCGCGCGCCGCCAAGGCGCAGGCCGACGGCCTCTTCGACCGGTCGGTCGTCCCCGTGCTGGACCGCAACGGCCTGGTGGTGCTGGAGCGCGACGAGTACCTGCGCCCGAGCACCACGGTGGAGACCCTGGCCGGCCTCAAGCCCGCCTTCGCCACCATCGGCGACCTGGGCGGCTTCGACGCCGTCGCGCTGCAGAAGTACCACTGGGTCGAGAAGATCGACCACGTGCACACCGCCGGCAACTCCTCCGGCATCGTGGACGGCGCCTCGCTGGTGGCGATCGGCAGCCGCGAGGTCGGCGAGCGGTACGGGCTGCGCCCGCGGGCCCGGATCGTCTCCGCCGCCGTCTCCGGCTCCGAGCCGACCATCATGCTGACCGGTCCCGCGCCCGCCACCCGCAAGGCGCTGGCCAAGGCCGGCCTGACCGCCGCCGACATCGACCTGGTCGAGATCAACGAGGCCTTCGCCTCGGTGGTGCTCCGCTTCATGGACGAACTGGGCTTCCCGCACGAGAAGGTGAACGTCAACGGTGGCGCGATCGCGCTCGGCCACCCGCTCGGCGCCACCGGCGCGATGATCCTCGGCACCCTGATCGACGAGCTGGAGCGCCGCGAGCTCCGCTACGGCCTGGCCACCCTGTGCGTGGGCGGCGGCATGGGCATCGCCACCGTCATCGAGCGCATCTGACGACCCCTCTGTTCTGGAGAACACAACTGCTATGAGCGAGACGACCGTTATCCGCTGGGAGCAGGACGCCGAGGGGATCGTCACCCTGGTCCTGGACGACCCCAACCAGTCCGTGAACACCATGAACGCGGCCTTCACCGCCGAGTTCACCGCCGTGGTGGAGCGGCTGGCCGCCACCTCCGACCTGCGCGGCGTCATCATCACCTCGGCGAAGAAGACCTTCTTCGCGGGCGGCGACCTGAAGATGCTCGGCAAGGTCACCCCCGCGCAGGCCGGCGAGTTCCTGGCCGGTTCGCTGAAGCTGAAGCAGGCGATGCGCACCCTGGAGACCCTGGGCAAGCCCGTGGTCGCCGCGATCAACGGCAGCGCGCTCGGCGGCGGCCTGGAGCTGGCGCTGGCCTGCCACCACCGGATCGCGCTGGACGCGCGCGGCAGCAAGCTCGGCTTCCCCGAGGTGACCCTCGGCCTGCTGCCCGGTGGCGGCGGCGTGGTGCGCACCGTGCGGCTGCTCGGGCTGGCCGACGCCCTGCTGAAGTGGCTGATGACGGGCCGTCAGTACGCGCCGGCGGACGCCGTGTCGAACGGCCTGGTGCACGAACTGGCCTCCTCCCCGGAGGAGATGCTGGCGAAGGCGCGGGCCTTTGTGCTGGACCACGAGACGGCGCAGCAGCCGTGGGACGTCAAGGGCTACAAGATCCCCGGCGGGACGCCCAGTTCGCCGGCGCTGGCGGCGCAGCTGCCCGCGTACCCCGCGAACCTGCGCAAGCAGCTGAACGGCGCGCCGTACCCCGCCCCGCGCAACATCCTGGCGGCCGCGGTGGAGAGCAGCCAGGTGGACGTGGACACCGCGTTCGTCATCGAGGCGCGGTACTTCACCGAGCTGGCGGCCGGGCAGACCGCGAAGAACATGATCCAGGCGCTCTTCTTCGACATGAACGCGGTGAACGCGGGGGCTTCGCGACCGGACGGGATCGAGCCGCGCACGGTCCGGAAGGTCGCCGTCCTCGGCGCCGGGATGATGGGCGCGGGCATCGCGTACTCCTGTGCCCGGGCGGGCCTGGAGGTCGTGCTCAAGGACGTCTCGGCCGAGTCCGCCGCGCGCGGCAAGGCGTACTCCGAGGGGATCCTGAACAAGGCGGTCGCGCGCGGCCGCAAGACCGAGGCCCAGCGCGACGAGCTGCTCGCCCGGATCACGCCGACGGCCGATGTCGCGGACCTCGCCGGGTGCGACGTGGTGATCGAGGCGGTGTTCGAGAACGTCGAGCTCAAGCACCAGGTGTTCCAGGAGGTGCTGAGCGTGGTCGCGCCCGACGCGCTGCTCTGCTCCAACACCTCCACGCTGCCGATCAGCCTGCTGGCCAAGGCCGTCGACCGCGACCAGGACTTCATCGGCCTGCACTTCTTCTCGCCGGTGGACAAGATGCCGCTGGTCGAGATCATCAAGGGCGAGCGGACGGGGGAGGAGGCCGTCGCGCGCGCCTTCGACCTGGTCCGCACGATCGGCAAGACCCCGATCGTGGTCAACGACTCGCGCGGCTTCTTCACCTCGCGCGTGATCGGCCAGTTCATCAACGAGGGCGTGGCGATGGTCGCGGAGGGCGTCGAGCCCGCCTCGATCGAGCAGGCGGCGGCCCAGGCCGGCTACCCCGCGAAGGTGCTCTCGCTCCTCGACGAGCTGACCCTCACCCTGCCGCGCAAGATCCGCGGCGAGGCGCGGCGCGCGGTGGAGGAGGCGGGCGGCGTGTGGCAGGCGCACCCGGCGGACGTGGTCTTCGACCGCATGGTGGAGGAGTTCGACCGCCCGGGCCGCAGTGGCGGGGCGGGGTTCTACGACTACGCGGAGGACGGCTCGCGGCTCGCGCTCTGGCCCGGCCTGCGCGAGCACTTCACCCGTGCCGACGCCGCCGTCCCGTTCGTCGACATGCAGGAGCGGATGCTCTTCGCCGAGGCCATCGACTCGGTGCGCTGCCTCGACGAGGGTGTGCTGACCTCGGTCGCCGACGCCAACGTGGGCTCCATCCTCGGCATCGGCTTCCCGGCCTGGACGGGCGGCGTGCTCCAGTACATCAACGGCTACGAGGGCGGCGTGGCCGGCTTCACGGCCCGGGCCCGCGAGCTGGCCGCCGCCTACGGCGACCGGTTCACCCCGCCGGCGAGCCTGGAGCGGCTCGCGGCGGAGGGCGGGACGTTCACCGACTGACCGCCTGCACCGGTCCGAGCGGCTGCCCTCTGCCAGGGGCAGCCGCTCACTCCCCGCCTGCTGAATCCGGCTGGACACCTGTGCGACGCGCCCCTTAATCTGCGGGCGAACCGGCGGTGACCTCCATCGCACGCACATCAGGTGGGGGCACTTCCCGTGAGCTCGATGTCCAACGGCGATCCCGCGCGCCCGAACCCGCGCGCCATCGCCTACCACGGCCCGCTCGCCGACCCCCGACCGTTCGCCCTGGCCACGCAGGTGATGATCGCGGTGGGTCCGCTGGCCTACCTGGCCGTGATGGCCACCGGCGGCCGCGACTCCGCCGTCGTCTGGCTGGTCCCCGTCAGCAGCGCGCTGTTCGTCATCAGGGTCGGCCTCTTCCTCACCTGGTTCCACCGCTGCCGCCGCAACGCCGAACACTTCGGTCCCGGGCGGCACGCGTTCTCCGAAGCCGATGCCGTCGGCCTCTGGTTCCACCCGCGCAAGATGTTCTGGGCCCCTCGCCGCGCCGCACTCGACATCTGGCGCGCATGCGGCGGCACCGGCAGCCCGTGGCTGATCAACGCGTGGTGGGCCGCGTGGCTCGCGAAGCTCGCCAGCGCCTTCGTGTTCTTCTGCATCTCCGGCACCGTGTTCGACCCCGACGCGACGTACGTCGCCCAGATCGGCGTGGTGGCCGCCGGTCTCGCCATCCTGGTGATCCACCAACTGACCGAGGCCCAGGACGTCATGGTCGGCCTGAAGGACCGTCCCGCCGGGCGGTGAGCTCGGACGCTGCCGCTCGCCGCACACGATGGGCGACGGGACTCCACCGGGCCGCGCGCATCAGCGAAGCGTCCGGCGGACCCCCGCCACCACCGACTTCCCGCGCACGGCCCGCTCAGCCACACCCCACACATCGCTGAGCGCCTCCACCAGCACCAGCCCCCGCCCGCCGCACACGTCGCGCCCGGGCGTCGCCATCGCGGGCCACCCCTCCCCGGGGTCGGAGACGGCGAGCCAGTGGAACCCGTCGGCCGTCCAGAACACGAGCTCGATCGTCTCGTCCTCGCTGCCGCGCGCCCCGTGCTTGATCGCGTTGGTCGCCAACTCTGAGGCCAGCAGCCGCAGCTCGTAGGAGAGCTGCGGCGAGCACGGCCTCGGCAGCGCGTCGAAGACCGCCCGCCGGACACGGGGGACCGACGCGAGCTCGGCGGGGAACCGCCAGGTGCGGGGGATGGAGGGGAGCGGGGTTTCGGGCATGGCTGACTCCTCGCAAGGGGCGATTGCCAACTGTGACCAGGTGGCTACTTGAAGCTAGCGGGTGGGGCGGACAAAGTGCCACTGGTTCTGTGGCAATTGCCACCATCGAGTTGGACTGCGTGCTGCTCCCCGCGGCAGACTTGCCCCAACCCCAGTCCGAGAGGATGGAATGGCTACCCGTCAGACTCCGACCGAGCGTCAGCAACGCCTCGGTGCCGAACTGCGCAGGCTCCGGACCGCGGCCGGAGTCAGCACGGACTACGCCGCCGGCCTGCTGGGGCTCGACCGCACGAAGATCTCCAACATGGAGTCGGGCATCCGGGTCGTCACCCCGGAGCGGGTGCGGACCCTCGCCAGCAACTACGACTGCGCTGATCCGGCGTACATCGAGGCCCTCGCCGCGATGGCCGACACCTCCGAGCGCGGCTGGTGGGAGGAGTACCGGGGTGTCCTGCCGTCCGGGCTGCTGGACATCGCCGAGCTGGAGTGGCACGCGAACGGCGTCCAGACCATGCAGACCGTCCACGTCCCGGGCCTGCTGCACACGGAGGACTACGCACGCGCCATCTTCGCCGCAGTGCTCCCGCCGCTCTCCCGGCTGGAGGTCGAGCTGCGGGTGAACCACCGGACGGCCCGGCGTCGCGTGTTCGAGCGTGCGAACCCGTTGCCCTACATCGGCTACGTCCACGAGGCGGCCCTGCGCATGCAGTTCGGCGGCCGCACGGTGATGCGCGCCCAACTCGAGGCCCTGTGCGTCGAGTCCGAGCGCGAGAACATCTCCCTCCGGGTGGTCCCCGTCGAGTGCGGCAGCTTCCCGGGCGCAGGCCACGCGCTCCTGTACGCAGCAGGCCCGGTCCCCCAGCTCGACACGGTCCAGCTCGACTCCGCCCACGGCCCGCACTTCACCGGAGCCGAGGCCCAGCTGACCAAGTACCGCGCCCACCTTGATTGGATGGCCGAAGCGGCCTTGTCCCCGGAGGCCTCGCGCGACCTGATGCACACCATCGCCCGACAGCTCTAGGAGACCCGATGCCCGAGATCACGTGGGAAGCCCCCTTCTGCGGCGAGGGCAACAACTGCTTCCGCCTCGGCACCGACGCCTCCGGCACCGCCTACATCGCCGTCGCCGGCCAGGAGGACCACGCCATCGCGGACTCGATCACCGCGCTCCGGACCCTCATCCTGGACATCAAGGCGGGCAAGGCGGATCACCTCCTCTAGCCCGTGGCCTGAAGGAGGCGTCAGGCCCGCATATCCATTGGTGCCGATGACCAGTGACGACCAGACTGCACCGGTGAACACCGCCCAGCCACTACCGGACCTGCGCGTCCGTGATGTCGTCCTGGACTATGAGGGCATGCACGCGCTGGTCGGCGGCCTGAGTCTGCCCGTTGCCGCGTCGATGTCGGTCATGAGCGCACTGGAGACCTCCCGCGAGCTCCTCCGACACTCTTTCTACCGGTACGAGTTCGCCACTGTCGCAGTGGTGCATTCGCTGATTGCCCTGGAGCAGGTCCTCACGGAGCGCCTGGCAGTCAACGAGCCGCTCCAGGAGCTGATCGGGCGGGCAAGCGCCACGGGCCTCGTCACAGCGGAGCTCGCCGCCGAACTCGACCGCTGCCGCCTGCTGCGCGATCGGCTCGTGCAAGGGACTGCGACCAGCGCTGTCCTCCAGCCCCTCAGGGCCATCGGCATGGTGCGTGCTGTCTTCGATGCCGCTTCGCTGCTCTCGCGTTCACCATCGGCAGCGGACGAGGTGCCCGTCGGTCCGGGCGGGGCACAGCCGGAGGACCGACTTGCCGGCCTGTGGGAGGAACACCGGCGCGCGCCGTATCCCGAAAGCTTCCGCGGCGTCGACATCGACGGCGTGGAACTGATCCTGCTGGACGCGGACACCGCCGGTCTGCTCGGCAGGGAGCTGAAGGGCGGACTGGACAGTGACGGCGTCGCCCTCCTGTGGGCGTGCATCGCCGCCCTGGACAGGGTGCTCCCCTTGATCAACGAGGAGTACTGCTCCTCCTACTTCACGAACCTCCGCACGGCGGCCGGCGTCGCAGCGGCGCACCATCTTCCGGCCGCGATCTGACGTGCGGGGCATCGTCGGCCAGGGCGCCGGCATTGACGGGGACCAGTACCCACAGAGAGGCCTGACCGTGGACATCGAGGACGTTCTCCACTATCTGGTCGAGCATCGGGCGCCGAACCTCCCGCCCGGCTACCTCTCCGAACAGCTCCTGGCGCTCTCGTGGATCCTCGACGACGAGGGCGCCGGGATCTTCGAGGTTGGGCGAAGGTGGCTGGAGTCCGGTGACGAGTTCCGTGTCGCTGTCGCACTGGGTCTGAACGAGGCGTTCATGGCGGATTCCTGGGTCGAGCTGGTCGGGCTGGCCGACTCGGTGAAGAAGAAGGTTCCTTCGCTGGCTGCCGATGTCGACGTCTGGCTCGAGAATTCGAGGCCGTCGTATCTCCGGTTGGAGGAGCGTCGCGGCCACGGCGCTCGCGACGAGGTTCTCCGGGCGGACGGCGCGGACTGATGCGGCGGTCACGGTGCCGGACGGCGAGGGTGAGCGGCTCGATCGGGGGGTGCGGCGCGGAAGTGGTGCTCAACTTCGTCATGGTGCAGAAGGGTTCACGCGGTGCGTGTGAGCCAGGTGTGACTCCTGCGCCTTGACGGGTGGCCCGGTGCGCTGGGATGTTGAGGGGCACTGGTAGATCAACTGAGGGGGAGTCAGATCATGGGGGAGACCACACGGCGCCGGGCGCTGTTCGCCGGGGCGGTGGCCGGGTTGGCCGGGGCCGGGCTGGCGGCGGGGGCCGGGGAGGCGCAGGCGGGGAGTGTGACCGGGCCCGACTGGTTCAACGTGAAGGACTTCGGGGCCAAGGGGGACGGGGTCACCGATGACACCGCGGCCGTGCAGGGGGCGCTGGACGCGGCGGCCAACGGCGGGGGCGGGACGGTGTACTTCCCGGCCGGGCAGTACCTGGTGGCGCCGCAGGCCAACGGGCTCGCGCTGGCGGTGAACGGGAACGGGATCAAGCTGGTCGGGGCGAGCGCCAAGGCGGCCACCCTGGTGAAGGGCGGGAACGGGACGCTGCTGGCGATCTCGGGGCCGGCCACGGATCCGAGCGGGGGGAGCCACCGGCGCTACTGCTCGCTGGAGAACCTCGGGTTCAACGGGAACAACAAGACCGGGCTGCTGCTGGAGCTGTACTACAACGACAACACGTACGTGCGTGATGTCTACATGTCGAGCAACAACGATGTCGCCATCGACGCGGTGGAGTGCTGGGACTCGCGGTTCTACAACCTGGTGATCGAGGGGTGCACCGGCACGCCGGACAGCACCAGCCAGCCGAACATCTACCTGCGCAACTCCTCGGCCGCGTCCGGGCACGGGTACAGCGGCGACAACAACAACCAGCTGCACTTCGTCGGTTGCCGGCTGGAGGCGTTCGGCACCGGCGCGATCTGGATCACGCAGGGCGTCAACAACAGCAACAACCCCAACGGGATCTACCTCACCGACTGCAAGTTCGAGACCTCGCAGATGCAGGGCGGCCCGCACCTCAAGACCGACGCGTCCTGCCGGCACGTGTACGCGACCAACATCTACTGCTACGCGGGCAACTTCGCCACCGGGTACACCAGCAAGAAGGCGCAGAACATCATCGCCTGGGCCGCCAGCGGCAGCGCGCTGGAGAACGTGCTGATCGCCAACGGCAGCGTGGCGACCGTCAACGCGGGCGTGGACCTGTACGCCGGGCCGGGGACCACGGCCGTGGTGCGCAACGTGGTGGGCCAGTACACCACCGCGCCGGCCGGGCCGCACATCTACTACGAGCCGAGTGCGGGCGACTTCCGGGTGGAGAGCTCCTGGGGGAGCGTGGGACTTCAGGCCAATGGCACGCTGCCGACGAAGAACGCGCCCAACCCGCCGTTGCGGCTGGTCGCGGGCCCGGTGAGCGACGCCTCGTTCACGCACCCGCCGCTGGACGGGACGATGGCGGTGGACACCACCGACAACCGGCTGTACGTGCGGGTCGGGGGCGCCTGGCGGTCGGCGGCACTGAGCTAGGGCCGGGCTCGGTGTCGGTCCCTGCCGGATTGACCGAAAGCTGACGGCGCGTCGGCCAGGGGGGCGGTTAGGGGTTTCCCCCTGGCCGCCCCTACTGGTGCGATCGAGGCACCGGGCCGTGGAATTCCGGGTGTCTCAGGCGTCTTAGGGGGAGGAGCCCCGTCATGTCCGTGAAGGCTGTGAAGCTCAGGAGTGGTGTGCTGGCGGCGGTGGTCCTGGCGGTGACCGGGGCCGCCATGGCGGGGTGCGACCCGACCACGCAGCAGGCGTTGGACTGCGGGAAGACGGCGATCAGCATCGCCGGCGACGTGCAGGACCTGAAGGACTCGGCGACCAATGTCGGACAGATCACCGACGAGAGCCGGCGGCAGAACACGATCAACGCGCTGAAGAAGCTCGGCTCGGACACCCAGAAGCTCAAGGGGAGCGGCAACAAGGGCGACCTGGGCACCCGGCTGGACGCGCTGAACGGCGCGGTCAGCAAGGCCGAGGACGCGGCCACGGCCGGGAAGCAGGCCGATGTCGGGCCGGTGCTGAGCGCGGCGGCGGACGTGGCGAAGCTCTGCGGCTCGGGGTGAGACGCGGGGTGCGCGGGGCCGCACCGTCGGGCGGGTCAGGCCTGGTCCGGCCCGTCCGGTGCGGTGTCGCCCAGCAGCTGGTCCGCCAGTGAGCGGTGGAAGGCCGTCACCAGGGCCTGGGCGAGCAGGGGTTCGATCTCCGCGGTGAGCTCGCGCATCCGGTCCAGTGCGGCCGGGTCGGGCTCGCTCTCGCGGATCGGCTTCCAGACGGTCTCGCGGAACAGGCGGTGCAGGTCGCGGGCGGTAGCCTGGCTGTGCAGGCGGACCACGGCGCGGGTGGCCAGGATGGTCTCCAGCGGGATCGGCAGGTCGAGGATCCGGGCGCCGAGCGGGAGCAGGCCGGGGTCGACCCGGAAGGTGTCGGGGCGGTCGGTGCGGTGCAGGGCGCCCATGGCGACCAGGCGGTCGAGGTGTTCCGGGGTCAGCTCGCGGCCGACCCGGCGGGAGAGCTGCTCGACGTCGGCCTCCTCGGCGGCGGTGCTCTCCGGGGTCCAGGCGGCGACCAGGGCGCGGTGGATGGCGAGGTCGAGCGCGCCGATGTCCTCGGGGAGTTGGTTCAGGTAGCGCTCGATGGCGGCGAGGGTGAGGCCCTGGCGCTGGAGCTCCTCGATGAGTTCGAGGCGGTCCAGGTGGGTGCGGCCGTAGAAGCCGACCCGGCGCGGGCCGAGCTCGGGGGGCGGGAGCAGGCCGCGTCCGCTGTAGAACCGCAGCGTGCGCACGGTGACGCCCGCGCGGGCGGCGAGTTCGTCGACGGTCAGGCGCAGCGGCACGGGCGCGGACATCAGGGCTCCAGGTGGGACAGTTCTGCTGTGACAGTAGCAGTGACGGTCCTGGCGAGGGGCCTGTCTGCGGGGAGCGGGACGGCGGGGCGCGGAACGGGCGGCCCCGGCCCCCGGGGCGGGGACCGGGGCCGCAGCAGCACCGGGCGGGCGGGCGCCTAGGTCAGCGCGTAGAACCGCCGCGCCACCTCCGGATGCGCCCGCTGGTACCCCTTCAGCTCGTTGCGCCCGAACTCCGCGAACAGCGGGTTCGCCGGGTCCTCCGTGGCGCCGGGGGCGTGGTGGGCGTGCGGGAAGTCGAGCGGGGCGATGTGGGCGTCCAGGCGCGGGTTGTAGAAGAACGGGACCGAGTACCGCTCCCGCGCCCCCGGCGGCGAGACGACGCGGTGGTTGGTGGCCTTCAGGTACCCGTCCGTGGCCACCTCCAGCAGCTCGCCGAGGTTCACCACGAAGGCGCCCGGCATCGGCGGCACGTCCAGGAAGCTGCCGTCGGACCGCTCCACCTGCAGGCCGGGGACGCCGTCGGTGAGCAGCAGGGTGAGGAAGCCGTAGTCCTTGTGCGCGCCCACGCCCTGGTTGCCGCCTTCGGGCGAACTGCCCGGGTAGCGGACCAACTTGAGGTGATGGGCCGGGTGCCCGGAGAAGGCGGGGTCGTAGAAGTCGGGGCGGGCGCCGATGGCGGTGAGCAGTTCGTGCAGCAGCCGGCGGGCGACGTCGTCCAGCCGGTCGATCCAGTGCAGCGCGGCCTCGCGCAGCTGCGGCAGGTCGGCCGGCCACTGGTTGGGGCCCTCCAGCCACCAGTACGCGGGCTCGTCCGCGCCCGGCCGGTGCTCGGGCAGCTCGGGGCCGATGTCCAACTGGTCGCGCCAGTCGCTGCGCCCGGCGGTGCGCTCGGCGCCGGTGCGGGTGTAGCCGCGGAAGTGCGGGGAGTTGAGGTTGCTGACGGCGAGCCGCTGGTCCTCGGGGAGGGCGAAGAACGCGTGCATCGCCCCGGTGAGGTCCGCGGTCTCCGCCGCGGAGACGCCGTGGCCGATCAGGTGGAAGAAGCCGACCTCGGTGGCGGCGCGGTGGAGCTCCGCGTGCAGGGCGGCCCGCTGCTCGGGGGTGCCGTCCGCGGCGGACAGGTCGATCACGGGAAGGGCGTTGGTGTGCTGCTGCGACATGGGGTGACATCCGCTGGGGTCAGTCCGGCGGGCCCGGCGGTGGTGGCCGGGCGGCGGGGGGACACGACGGAGATGGTGTCGCGTCCCCGGGGCCGGGATCCTGGAAGGGGGAGGACGGGGTCAGCGGGAGCAGCGACAGGACATGCTGATGACGCGGAGCAGGTCCACGTGGCGACGGCTGACGAGTAGGAGCACGTTCACCAGATTAACCGTGCGGGTGGCGGGAGCGCTGTGAGGAAAGCGACGGCCGGCCCGGGAATTACTGCGGGGCGTCCTCCAGGCCGTCGATCTGCAGGGTGTCGAGCCGGACCTGGTACCAGACGTCGGTGTGGCCGCCGCCCGCCCAGTTCTCGGTGAGGATCACGGTGGTGTGGCCGGCACCGCTGCCGCCGTAGGCGACCGACCAGCCGACCGGCACGTTCTGGGCCCGGAAGACCGGGTCGGCGTCGTGGTCGGCGGCCCACTGGTCGAGCTCGGTGTTGAGCTCCGGGGTCAGGAACTCCTCGCGGACCTCCAGCGGGTCCTGGTTCGGGTTCTGGCCGAGCACGGCGTCGCGGTACTGCCCGAAGAAGGCGTTCACCTGGGCCTCGGCCCGGCTCTCGGCGTGGGCGGGGAGGGCGGTCGGCAGCAGGGCGGCGGCGGAGAGGGCGAGGGCCGCGGCGGCGGTGCGGAGTCGGGTCCGGGTCTGGGTCATGGCACCAGTGTGGGAGCGGGTGGTGACGCTCCGTGTGCGGCGCGCGGGGTCGGACATGGAACCGGGGGGGGGCTTGTAGGAGGGGGGACTGACGGCCCCGGGCCGCGGGGTGTGGGGGGTCACCCGGCACAAACTGTATGACGGCGGCGGGGAATGGGGGCGCC
>NZ_JBHYKG010000243.1:0-13467 GCF_042741245.1 Kitasatospora sp. NPDC058965 | reverse complement strand
CCCGCTGCTCGCGCACGGCCGCCCGCGCCGGCGCCGCGGCCGCGCCTCGCTGCCGGGCCCGGCCGCCCTCGGCCCGGCCCGGCGCACCCGGCCCACCGCCTACGACACCCACGTGCTGCCGCCCGGCCGCCCGGCTGCCGCCCCCCGGCTGCCCGACCCCGACCGGCACCCCGACCTGACCGCCGAGAGCGGCCGCGGCCTGTTCCTCATCCGGGCCCTCACCGACCACGTCGACCTGCACAACCACCCGCAGCGCGGCGCCATCGTCAGCTTCGAGAAGCTGCTGCGCCGCCACGACGACCCGGTGCTCCGCGTCGCCTCCTAGGGCCTGTCTGACCATTCCCGCCTGATCCGACGCGAATGGTCAGACAGGCCCTGGCCCAACCCGCCTGGCGTTCGGGGCGGGCCGGGAGCACTGTGGAGGTATGTTGCATCGGATGCACGCCGAGTACGGCGAGGCGGGCCCCAGCGGCCCGGTGGTGGCGTGGCACATGGTCCCGGACGGGAAGCACGTGGGCCTGTGCGGCCGCGAGCTGCCCGAGGGGGCGGCCACCCTGGACCCCACCGAGTGGGGTCGCACCGAGGAGACCTGCTGCCGCGCGTGCGGGGTCGCCTGGTTCCAGTCGGTCCCGTTCCTCGCCGACGAGCACGAGCGCAAGGACTACCTCCCCTAGCCCGGCAGGGGGGATAACCCCCGCCCGGACCGGGCGGTCCGCCGGATCGTGGCGGACCACCCCGTCCCGCCACGCTGGTGGGCATGACGAAGAACAGCGGGGGATCCCGGACAGCGGTCGCGCTGACTGACGTGACCAAGACCTACCGACGCGCCGGCGAGCAGGTGACCGCGCTGGACCGGGTCTCGCTCGCCATCCCGAGCGGCAGCTTCACCGCGGTGATGGGGCCCTCCGGCTCCGGCAAGTCCACCTTCCTGCACTGCGCCGCCGGCCTGGACACCCCCAGCACCGGCCGGGTCGAGCTCGGCGGCACCGAGCTGAGCGGGATGAACGAGCGCGCCCTCACCGAGCTGCGCCGCTCCCGGGTCGGCTTCGTCTTCCAGTCCTACAACCTGATCGACTCGCTGACGGTCCGCCAGAACATCGAGCTGCCGCTGCGGCTGACCGGCCGGCGCAGCGACCGGGGCCGGGTCACCGAGATCTGCCGGCGGGTCGGCCTGGCCGGCCGGGAGCGCCGCCGCCCGGCCGAGCTCTCCGGCGGGCAGCAGCAGCGGGTGGCGATCGCCCGGGCGCTGGCGGCCCGACCTGCGGTGATCTTCGGCGACGAGCCCACCGGCGCGCTGGACCCGGTCACCGCCGACCAGATCCTCACCCTGCTGCGGCAGAGCGTGGACGAGGACGGCCAGACCGTCGTCATGGTGACCCACGACCCGGTCGCCGCGGGCTACGCGGACACCGTGGTCTACCTGGCCGGCGGCCGACTGGCCGGCACCAACACCGCGCCCACGGCCCGCGCCGTGGCCGCCGACCTGGCCGAGCTGGCCGCGGGCGGGGCGTGGGTCTGATGCTGCTCGCCTACGCCTGGCAGACCCTGCGGCACCGCCGGGGCGCCTTCCTCGGCGCCTTCCTGGCCCTGTTCTGCGCGGCCCTGACCGTGACCGCCTGCGGCGCCCTGATGGACACCGGCCTGCGCGGCCCGATCGCCGTCGAGCGGTACGCCGGCACCCCGATCGTGGTCGGCGCCGACCAGGACGTGCACCGGACCACCAGCACCGTGAAGAAGGGCAGGACCAAGACCAAGACCAAGGCCAAGGCACTGAGCGGCCGGGTCTGGCTGCCCGCCGGGCTGGCCGACCGGCTGGCCGCCGTTCCCGGGGTGTCCCGGGTGGTGCCCGAACTCACCTTCCCCGCCTACCCGGTCGGCGCCGACGCCACCGTCTCGCTGGGCCACTCCTGGGACTCGGCCCCGCTCACGCCGTTCGCCCTGACGGCCGGGCAGCCGCCGCGGGCGGACGACGAGGTGGTGCTCGACCAGCAGGCGGCCGCCCGGGCCCACCTGGCGGTCGGCGACCGGGTCACGGTGCGCGCCACCGACGCCCCGCGCAGCTACCGGGTCAGCGGCATCGCCGCACCGCAGGGGGTGCGCCTGGACCACCAGCAGGCGCTCTTCTTCGACACCGCCGAGGCCACCCGGCTGGCCGGGCACCCCGGCCAGGACACGGTGCTCGGCGTCTTCCCGGCGCCCGGCACCGACCCGGCGCAGCTGGCTGCCCGGCTGCGCGCCGCCGCCGGGCAGCCGATCGCCGTGCACACCGGGGGCGACCGCGGCCCGGCCGAGTTCCTGGACGCCGCCGACGCCCGGATCCGGCTGGTCAGCCAGGGCGCGGTGATGGGCGCGACCGCCCTGCTGGTGGCGGTGCTGGTGGTCTCCGGCACCTTCGCGCTGGTGATCCAGCAGCGGGCCCGCGAGCTGGCCCTGCTGCGCGCCGTGGCCGCCACGCCCCGCCAGCTGCGTCGGCTGATCGGCCGCGAGGCGCTGCTGATCGCGCTGCTGGCCGGCGGTCCGGGCGCGGTGGCCGGCCTGCCCACCGCCGACTGGCTGTACCGGCGCTTCGTCGCGGCCGGCGCGATGCCCGACACGCTCGACCTGCAGCTGGGCTTCTTCCCGGTCGCCGCGGGGCTGGCCGCGGCCGTGCTGGCCGGCTGGGCGGCGGCCCGGCTGGCGGTCCGCCGGGCCGGGCGGATCCGCCCCGCCCAGGCGCTGTCCGAGGCCGCGCTGCACACCGCCGGCCGCGGCACCGGCCGACTGGTGGGCGGGCTGGTCGCGCTGGCCGGCGGGGTGGTGCTGACCGCGGTGCTCGGCGGCCTGGACACCGAGGCCGGCGCGATGCCGGTCACCTTCTGCACCGTGCTGCTGCTCACCATCGCCACCGCGCTGCTCGGTCCGCAGCTGGCCCGCGGGGCGGCCGCGCTGCTCACCCCGCTGCTGGCCGGCTCCCGGGTCAGCGGCCACCTGGCGGCGGCCCGGCTGCGCACCGACCCGCGCCGGGCGGCCGGTGCCTTCGTCCCGGTCACGCTGCTGGTGGCGATGGTCTGCACGGTGCTGTTCAGCCAGTCCACGCTGGGCGGCGCGGCCCAGCAGCAGGCGGCCGCGGGGACGACGGCGCCGTGGCTGCTGGCGGCGGGCGCGCCGGGCGTGCCGGTCCAGGCGGCCCGGGCGGTGGCCGCCGTGCCCGGGGTCACCGCGGTGACCCAGGTGGTGCGCGGCCGGGTCCGGGTGGACCTGGCGAACTACTCGGTGCAGGGCGTCGACCCGCAGGGCCTGACCCGGACCTGGGACCCGCAGGTCACCGCGGGCAGCCTGGACGGCTTCGGCGACGGCGACCTGGCGGTCAGTCAGGTGGCGCTGGAGCGGCTGGGCGCGCACCTGGGCGGGCCGGTGCACCTGGTGCTGGGCGACGGCACCCCGGTCACCCTGACCGTCACCGCGGTGTACGCCCGCGGCCTGGGCTTCGGCGACCTGACGGTCGGTCGGGAGCTGCTGGCCCCGCACCTGGACGACCCGCTGGCCACCGCCGTGCTGGTCGCCACCGACGGGCGGGCGGACCGGGCCGCGCTCGCGGCGGCCGTCAAGCCCTTCCCGGGGGTGGCGGTGCTGGACCGGTCGCAGTCCCGGCAGCTGGCGGCCGCGGGGGAGCGGAACAACGCCGCGGTCAACGAGCTGGCCATGGTGCTGGTGCTGGCCTTCGCCGCGATCGCGGTGGCCAACACGCTCGCGGTGTCCACCGCGGCCCGCGGACGGGAGTTCGCCCTGCTGCGGCTGACCGGTACCACCCGGCGCCAGGTGCTGCGGATGCTCCGGTTCGAGGGGTTGGGCCTGCTGGCGGTCGGCCTGCTGCTGGGCAGCACCATCGCGCTGGCGGTGCTGACCGCCTTCAGCAGCGGGATGACCGGGGCCGCCGCGCCGCAGTGGCAGTGGCCCGGCTACGCGGCGGTGGCCGGCCTGGCGGCGCTGCTGGTGCTCGCGGCCACCGCGCTGCCCGGGCGGCTGGCCCTGCGCGGCGGCGCCCGGTAGCGCGCCCGACCCGCGCCGCCGCCCCCCGCCACCGGCGGGGGCGGCGGCGCACCGCCGTCAGCGGTAGGCCGACTCGCCGGTGATCGCCTCGCCCAGCACCAGGGTGTGGATCTCGCTGGTGCCCTCGTAGGTGAGCACCGACTCCAGGTTGTTGGCGTGCCGCAGCACCGGGTAGGCCGTGGTGATCCCGTTGGCGCCGAGCACGGTGCGGGCGCTGCGGGCGATCTCCAGCGCGGTGCGCACGTTGTTCAGCTTGCCGAAGCTGATGTGCGCCGCACGGGCCCGGCCCTCCTCCTTCAGCCGGCCGATCCGCCAGGCCGCCAGGTGGGCCTTCTCCAGCTCCAGGGCCATCTCGACCAGCTTCTGCTGGGTCAGCTGGAAGGCCGCGATCGGTCGGCCGAACTGGATCCGGGTCTTCGCGTACTCCAGCGCCGCCGCGTAGCAGTCCCGGGCCGCGCCCACGGTGCCCCACAGGATCCCGTAGCGGGCCTCGTTCAGGCAGGAGAGCGGGCCGCGCAGGCCGGTCACCCCGGGCAGCACCGCGTCGGCCGGCAGCAGCACCTCGTCGAAGTGCAGCTCGCTGGTGACCGAGGCGCGCAGCGAGAGCTTGCCGTGCACGTCGGTGGCGGTGAAGCCGGCCGCGCCGCGCTCCACCAGGAAGCCGCGCACCCCGTCCTCGGTCTGCGCCCAGACCACCGCGACGTCGGCGATCGACCCGTTGGTGATCCACATCTTGGCGCCGGAGAGCACCCAGTCGCCGCCCTTGCGGCGGGCGGTGGTGCGCATGTTGCCCGGGTCGGAGCCGAAGTCCGGCTCGGTCAGGCCGAAGCAGCCGATCAGTTCGCCGGCCGCCATGCCGGGCAGCCAGCGCTGCTTCTGCTCCTCGCTGCCGAAGGCGTGGATCGCCCGCATCGCCAGCGAGCCCTGCACCGAGACGAAGCTGCGCAGGCCCGAGTCGGCCGCCTCCAGCTCCAGGCAGGCCACCCCGTAGGCCACCGCGCCGGCCCCGGCGCAGCCGTAGCCGTCCAGGTGCATCCCGAGCAGGCCGAGCCGGCCCAGCTCCGGTGCCAGCTCACGGGCCGGGAAGACGCCCTGCTCGAACCAGTCCGCCAGGTGCGGGCGGATCCGGTCCGCGGCGAATGCGCGGACGGTCTGCTGGACCATCCGCTCCTCTTCGGTCAGCAACTCGTCCACGGCGAGCAGGTCGAGCGGGTCGGGGCCCGACGGACGGGGGGTGCTGGCGGTCATCGCGGTCGCTCCTGAGGGTGTGGGGTGCACGGCCGCTCCATCCGTATCAGGCCCTAAGCTGCTTGGAAAGCAGTCACCTGCGGGGCTCAGGGAAGACGGTGGTGACCGATGGTGGAACCCGCGAGGGACGGGCGGGTGCAGAAGGGCAACGAGACCCGGCGCCTGGTGCTCGCCAGGGCGGTGCGGATCGCGTCGGTGGAGGGGCTGGCCGGCCTCTCGCTGGGCCGGCTGGCCACCGAGCTCGAGCTGAGCAAGAGCGGGGTGTTCGCGCTGTTCGGCTCGAAGGAGGAGCTCCAACTGGCCACGGTGCGCGCCGCGCAGCGGATCTACCGCAGCACGGTGATCGAGCCGGTCGAGCAAGTGCCGCCCGGCGTGGCCCAGTTGTGGAAGCTGGCGGAGACCTGGCTGGAGTACTCGCGGACCCGGGTGTTCGCCGGCGGCTGCTTCTTCTACGCGGTGGGCGCGGAGTTCGACGCGCAGCCGGGCCGGATCCGCGACGCGATGGCCGAGAGCAGCCTGGTCTGGCACCGGATCGTCCTGGACCTGCTCGAAGCCGCCCGCGGGGTGGGTGAGTTGCGTCCGGACAGCGATCTGGAGCAGCTCGCCTTCGAGCTGCTGGCCTTCCTGGAGTACGCCAACGCGATGTCGCTGCTGCACGACGACGACGTGCCGTACACCAGGGCCCGCCGGTCGATCCTGCTGCTGCTGCGCTCGGAGGCGGTGGACGAGTCGCTGCTGCCGGCGGCCTGACGGCCCGCCGCGGGGCGGTTTTTCGCCGTCACCCAGAAACTGACCGAACGATCGTGCTAGCTTCTCCTCATGACGACTCTTTCGGCCCGCCACGTGAGTGCGCTCGCCCTGATCGCCCCGCACGTCGCCGCGGTCCGCCGCGAGCACCTGGAGCTGCCGACCCCGTGCGCCGGCTGGGACCTGCGCCGGCTGCTGGCCCACCTGATCGGCCAGCAGTACGGCTTCGCCGCCGCCGCCCGGGGCCACGGCGACCAGCCCGGCGTCTTCACCGACCACCCGCTGCTCGACGCCCCCGCGGTCGCGTTCACCGCGCTGGCCTCGTTCGCCGACTCGGCCCGCGAGCTGGTGGACGCCTTCGCGGCCGCCGAGGCCGCCGACCGGCCGTTCGCGCTGCCCGAGATCCTGCCGGGGCACCCGTTCGCGCCGGAGCGGGCGATCTCCTTCCACCTGCTGGACACCGTGGTGCACGGCTGGGACCTGGCCGTCACCCTGGGCCGGCCCTTCAACTGTCCGGACGGGTTGGCCGAGCTGGTGCTGCGGGTGGCCCGCGCCGTCCCGGCCGACCCGGCCGCCCGGGCCCCCGGCCGTGCCTTCGCGCCGCCGCTGCCGGTCGCCGACGCGCTGCCGCCGCTCGACGAGGCGCTGCTGCTGCTCGGCCGCGACCCGCGCCGCTCGGTCTGACCGGACGGTGTCGCGGGATCGGCAGCCGGGGGGCCGCCGATCCCGCGTCAGCCCCGGGCGCGGGCCTTCTCGTCGCGGTAGTTCGGCCCGCCGATGAAGTAGAGCAGCGCCAGCGTCGGGAAGCCGAACGAGGCCACTGCCACCAGGATCGCCTGCCACCACATCTCGTCCACCCTGCCCGTTCTGTCTGGTATGAGACACATGTGACGCTAGGTGGAAATCGAACGCGGTGCCAACCGACCCGCCCGCGCTCCCCGTACGGGTGAGGTCGTGCCGAGGCCTGTCTGGCCCGGCCCGGCGCGGCGCACACTGGCGGGATGCAGGTACAGCTGGCCGCACAGCCGCAGCGACCGGGCCGGGAGAGCGAGGACTTCGCCACGGCCACCCCCGAGGCCCTGGTGCTGCTGGACGGCGTCTCGCTGCCGGCCGGCCTGGAGACGGGCTGCCGGCACGGCACCGCCTGGTACGTGCGGCGGCTCGGGGTGCACCTGCTGGCCCGGCTCACCGACCGGGCGGACCGCTCGATCGGCGAGTGCCTGGCCGACGCCCTCGCCGAGACCGCCGCGCTGCACGGCGCCCGCTGCGACCTGGGCCACCCCCACACCCCCGCCGCCATGGTGGTCGCCGCCCGCCGGCACGGCTCCTCGCTGGAGTACCTCGCCCTGGGCGACTCGCTGCTGGTGCTGGAGCCGACCGGCGGCGAGCCCCGGGTGATCGGCGACAACCAGCGCTTCCCGCAGGGCGAGGCGCTGCGCCGGGCGGCCCGCCGGGCGGCGCCGGGCAGTGCGGAGCGGGCCGCGCTGCGGCTGGACTACATCGAGGCGCTGCACGCGGTGCGCAACACCGGCCGGGGGCCGTGGATCGCGGCGGCCAGCCCGCGGGCGGCCGCGCACGCCGAGACCGGCTTCGCCCGGCTGGACTCGCTGCGGGCGGTGGCGGCGCTGAGCGACGGCGCCAGCCGGTTCACCGAGCGGTTCGCCCTCGGCGACTGGCCCGCGGCGCTGCGCCTGATGGCCGAGTCCGGCCCGGGCGCGCTGATCGCCCGGGTCCGCGAGGCCGAGGCCGCCGATCCGGACTGCACCCGCTGGCCCCGCGGCAAGGCGCAGGACGACGCCACGGCCGTCTACGCCCGGCTCTGGCCGCAGCACGCCTGAGGGGCGGCGGACCGGGTGGGTCCACCGCCCCTCGGGCGCGCGCTCAGTCGATCGGGTGGCCGAACCGGCCGGCCTGGAAGTCCTCCATCGCCTGCTGCAGCTCGGTGTGGCTGTTCATCACGAACGGCCCGTACCAGGCCACCGGCTCCAGGATCGGCTGCCCGCCCAGGATGATCACGTCCAGGTTCGGGTGCCGGGACTCCTGCTGGGCGTCCGCCGCGACGGTCAGCGTGTCGCCCTCGCCGAAGACGACCGCCTGGCCGGTGTGGAACGGGCGGTTCTCCTCGCCGACCGTGCCCGCGCCGTTCAGGGCGTAGACCAGCGCGTTGAAGTCCTTGCGCCACGGGACGGTCACCCGCGCGCCCGGCGTGAGGGTGGCGTGCAGCAGGGTGATCGGGGTGTGCGTCGAGCCCGGGCCCCGGTGCCCGTCCATCTCACCGGCGATCAGCCGCAGGACCGTGCCGCCGTCCGGGCTGGAGAGCAGCTTCACGTGGCCGCCGTGGATGTCCTGGTAGCGCGGCGCGGTCATCTTGTCGGAGGCCGGCAGGTTCACCCACAGCTGGATGCCGTGGAACAGGCCGCCGGTCAGCACCAGCGACTCCGGCGGGGTCTCGATGTGCAGGATCCCGGACCCGGCGGTCATCCACTGGGTGTCGCCGCCGCCGAGGTGGCCGCCGCCGCCGTGCGAGTCCTTGTGGATGAACTCGCCGTCGATCAGGTAGGTCACCGTCTCGAAGCCGCGGTGCGGGTGCCAGGGGGTGCCCTTGGGCTCGCCGGCCGCGTACTCCACCTCGCCCATCTGGTCCATCATGATGAACGGCGACAGGTACTTCTGGTTGATCTTGGCGAAGGCCCGGCGGACCGGGAAGCCCTCGCCCTCGAAGCCCTCGGGTGCGGTGGCGACCGCCAGGACCGGGCGGGCGACGGTGGTGGCCGGGTCGGGGGTGGCGACGCGGGGCAGGGTCAGCGGGTTCTCGACGGTCACGGCGGGCATGTCGGCCTCCTGGATCTGGGTGCTGTGGCCTACGTCCGCGAGGTTAGTCCAACTTTCAACCAGAAGCAAGTTGAAGATTGAACTATATGGAGGCAGGCAGGAGAGAACCCTTCCCGCGGGCGCGGGGGGTCAGTCGTACCGGGGTCAGCCGTACATCCGGCGCATGGTGAAGTCGACCATCTGCTCCACCGCGCGGGCGTCGAACACCATCCGGTGCTCGCCCTCCATGTCCAGCGCGAAGCCGTACCCGGTCGGCAGCAGGTCCAGCACCTCGGCGCCGGAGACGGTGAAGTACTTGGACTCCTTGCCCGCGTACCGGCGCAGCTCCTTGAGCGAGCTGAACATCGGGATCACCGGGGTCGGGGTGTTGTGCAGCGCCAGGAAGCCGGGGCGGTCGCCGCGCGGGCAGTGCACCTTGGAGGTGATGAAGATGGCCTGGAAGTCCTCGACCGGCATCGCCCCGGTGGTGAAGGCGCGCACCGCGTCCGCCAGCGAGGGCGGCGAGGGCTCGGGGTAGAGCGACTGGCCGGCGCCCTGCTGCGGTTCGCCGTACGCGGCGCCCATGCCGGGGCCCGGCTGGGCGCCGTACCCCTGCTGCTGCTGCCCGTACATGCCCTGCGCCCCCGCCTGCTGGTAGGGGTCGCCCGGGTAGCCGCTCGCGCTCTGCTCGTAGCCGTACACACGGACAGGCTAGCGGGCCCGGGCGGGCTTGTGCGGCGGCCGATCCGGACAAGAAGCCCCGGGGTGGGTCTGTGCGGACGTGACTACGTTCACGCGGGATTAACGACCAGAGGCTTGAATAAGTTACTAACCGGTAGCATCATGATGAGTACTGGCGGGTAGGGGCGTGAGAAGCGCACCCGGAAGCGACGAACCGGAGAAACGGCCATGGGTCACTACAAGTCCAACCTGCGGGACGTGGAGTTCAACCTCTTCGAGGTGTTCGGCCGCGACCAGGTGTACGGCACCGGTCCGTTCGCCGACATGGACGTCGAGACCGCGAAGAACATCCTCAGCGAGATCTCCCGGCTGGCCGAGAACGACCTGGCCGCCTCCTTCGTCGACACCGACCGCAACCCCCCGGTCTTCGACCCCGAGACCAACACGGCCCCGATCCCGGCCGCCTTCAAGAAGAGCTACCAGGCCTTCATGGACGCCGAGTGGTGGCGCCTGGGCATCCCGGAGTCGATCGGCGGCCAGGTCACCCCGAACTCGCTGATCTGGGCCTTCGCCGAGCAGATCCTGGGCTCGAACCCGGCGATCTGGATGTACTCCTCCGGCCCGGCCTTCGCCGGCGTCATCGCCGAGGAGGGCACCGAGGAGCAGCTGCAGGTCGCCCAGCGGATGACCGACCGCCTGTGGGGCTCGACCATGGTCCTCACCGAGCCCGACGCGGGCTCCGACGTGGGCGCCGGCCGCACCAAGGCGATCAAGCAGGAGGACGGCTCCTGGCACATCGAGGGTGTGAAGCGCTTCATCACCTCGGGCGAGCACGACATGTCCGAGAACATCATCCACATGGTGCTGGCCCGCCCCGAGGGCGGCAAGCCGGGCACCAAGGGCCTGGGCCTGTTCATCGTCCCCAAGTTCGACTTCGACTGGGAGACCGGCGAGCTCGGCGAGCGCAACGGCGTCTACGCCACCAACGTCGAGCACAAGATGGGCCTCAAGGCCTCCAACACCTGCGAGATGACCTTCGGTGCCAAGCACCCGGCCAAGGGCTGGCTGCTGGGCGAGACCGTGGACGGCATCCGCCAGATGTTCAAGATCATCGAGTTCGCCCGGATGATGGTCGGCACGAAGGCCATCGCCACCCTGTCCACCGGCTACCTGAACGCGCTGGAGTACGCCAAGGAGCGCGTGCAGGGCGCCGACATCGCCAACTTCCTGGACAAGAACGCGCCGCGCGTCACCATCACGCACCACCCGGACGTGCGCCGCTCGCTGCTGACCCAGAAGGCCTACGCCGAGGGCATGCGCGCGCTGGTCCTGTACACCGCCTCGGTCCAGGACGACATGGCCGCGGCCAAGCTGCGCGGCGAGAAGGACGAGGCCGCCGAGCGCCTGAACGACCTGCTGCTGCCGATCGTCAAGGGCTACGGCTCGGAGAAGTCCTACGAGCAGCTCGCCCAGTCGCTGCAGACCTTCGGCGGCTCCGGCTACCTGCAGGAGTACCCGATCGAGCAGTACATCCGGGACGCCAAGATCGACACCCTGTACGAGGGCACCACCGCGATCCAGGGCCAGGACTTCTTCTTCCGCAAGATCGTCAAGGACGGCGGCCAGGCGCTGACCGCGCTGTCCGAGCAGATCCAGAAGTTCCTCGCGGCCGGCGAGGGCGGCGAGGCGCTGGCCGCCGAGCGCGAGTTCCTGGCCAAGGCGGCCGGCGACCTGGAGGCGATCGTCGGCAAGCTGCTGGCCGACCTCTCCGCGGTCGAGCAGGACGTCAAGAACATGCACAAGGTGGGCCTGAACACCACCCGCCTGCTGATGGTCTCCGGCGACGTGGTGGTCGGCTGGCTGCTGCTGCGCCAGGCCGTGGTGGCCCAGGCCAAGATCGACGCCGGCGCCACCGGCAAGGACCTCGCCTTCTACCAGGGCAAGGTGGCCGGCGCCCGCTTCTTCGCCCGCAACGTGCTGCCGACCGTCGCCAGCCAGCGCCTGATCGCCGAGGGCATCGACCTGGCCGTCATGGAGCTCGCCGAGGACGCGTTCTGAGCCGCACCGCACTGACTGCCTGACACACCCTCAACACCGTGGGGCCCGCACTGCGCGGGCCCCACGGTGTTTGTGCGACGCACCGCCGCGGCCCGTGGCCCGTGGATGTTCGGTGGCCGATCGGCGCCGGCCCGGTGTGGTTCGGGTCCGTCCGGACCGGCCGTCAGCGGGCCCCGTCCCGGGACGGCTCGGGCCGTCGTCGCGGTGGGCCGCGGCGCCGGCGGCCGGACGTGCGGTCAGGGCCGGCCGCACCGCCGATCAGCAGCGTGCGGCGCCGGACGGTGCCTCCCCGGGCCGACCGGCGGCGGCGACCGCCAACGCGGCGGCGCCGGGGGCGGACCGGGCCGACCGGCCCGCGCCCCGGCACGGTGCGCACCCGGCCCGGGAGGGGTGCGTGACGCAGACCGCGCGGGCCCGTCACGCGGAGCGCCGGTGCTGGTGACGGGTGGGGACGGTAGCGAGACGAAGTCTTGACCGTTCTGTCGGTGTACGGGCATATGCTCGGGTGGGAGGCCCAAATCCCCACCGGCTCTCCGCTATCCCTCGACCCAGGAGCAGCATGTCGACCGCCGACCGCCCGGTCTTCTTCGACCGGACCCACACCGACGATCTGATCGCCTATCTGGCGGCCGCCCCCTCGCCCTACCACGCGGTCGCCGGAGCGGTGGAGCGGCTGGAGAAGGCAGGCTTCCGGCAGGTCGCCGAGGCCGACGCCTGGGAGGGGACGCACGGTGGTCGGTACGTGGTGCGCGGGGGTGCGCTGATCGCCTGGTACGTGCCCGCGGGCGCGGTGCCGAGCACCCCGTTCCGGGTCGTCGGCACCCACACCGACTCGCCGAACCTGCGGGTCAAGCCGCTGCCCGACACCGGGGCTTCGGGGTGGCGGCAGGTGGCGGTGGAGATCTACGGCGGGGTGCCGCTGAACACCTGGCTGGACCGGGACCTGGGTCTGTCCGGTCGGCTGGTGCTGCGGGACGGGTCGACCCGCCTGGTGCAGCTGGACGAGCCGCTGCTGCGGGTGCCGCAGTTGGCGATCCACCTGGACCGTCAGGTGAACGACGGTCTGAAGCTGGACAAGCAGCGGCACCTGACGCCGATCTGGGGTCTGGGTCCGGTGGACGAGGGGGCCCTGATCCGCTACGTCGCCGAGCGCGCCGGAGTGGGCGCCGAGTCCGTGCTGGGCTGGGATCTGATGACCCATGACGTCCAGCCGCCGTCCTACCTGGGCCGGGACCGCGAGCTGCTGGCCGCCCCGCGACTGGACAACCTGCTCTCGGTGCACGCCGCCACCGCCGCGCTGGCCGCCGCCGTCACGGAGGGCGGCGAGCAGCTGCCGTACATCCCGGTGCTGGCCGCCTTCGACCACGAGGAGACCGGCAGCGAGTCCGACACCGGCGCCCAGGGGCCGCTGCTCGGGCGGGTGCTGGAGCGCAGCGTGTTCAGCCGCGGCGGCCACGAGGAGGACCGGGCCCGCGCGCTGGCCGGCACCGTCTGCCTCTCCTCCGACATGGGCCACGCGGTGCACCCCAACTACGCGGAGCGGCACGAGCCCGGCCACCACCCGGTGCCCAACGGCGGCCCGATCCTCAAGGTCAACGTGAACAACCGGTACGCCACCGACGGGGTCGGCCGGGCGGTCTTCGCCGCCGCCTGCGAGCGGGCCGGGGTGCCGTGGCAGTCCTTCGTCTCCAACAACGCGATGCCCTGCGGCACCACGATCGGCCCGATCACCGCGGCCCGGCTGGGCATCACCACGGTCGACTGCGGGATCGCCGCGCTCTCCATGCACTCGGCGCGCGAGCTGTGCGGTGCCGAGGACCCGTACCTGCTGGCCTCCGCGATCAAGGCGTTCCTGGAGGGCTGAGCGTGCGTCAGGGCCGGCACCCGCTCGGC
>NZ_JBHYKG010000242.1:0-13513 GCF_042741245.1 Kitasatospora sp. NPDC058965 | reverse complement strand
GGGTGCTCGGCGCGCTCCCGGCGCCGGTGTCCACCTGTGCGGCCGCGCCGCCGCGGGCCAGGCCCGCCCTGACCGAGCAGACCGGCCAGGCGCCCGGCCCCTGCGAGGCCAGCACCCGCTCGGCGACCGCGATCTGCTGGTCCTTGCTCGCCTGGTCGGCCCGCGCGGCGTACGCGGTGCCGCCGTAGGCGGACCAGGTCGAGGAGGTGAACTGCAGGCCGCCGTAGAACCCGTTGCCGGTGTTGATCGACCAGTTGTTGGTGCTCTCGCAGGTGGCGACCTTGTCCCAGACCGAGACCGGGGCGGCGTGCGCGCCGGTGGCGGCGAGCAGCGGCATCGCCAGGCCCGCGCCGGCCACGCCGGCGACGGCGACGGCCCTCTCTGCGGTACTGCGACGGCGGTGACGGCCGGTGCCAGAGAACAGCATGGTGGTGTCCCTCTCCGCACGCCTGCGAGGTGAGCTGTCGGGTTCGGACCGGTGAGGATGGCCCGGCCGGCACCGTGAACTCCGGTGCGCGGCTTCACCCCTAGCCGTCGGGGACGGCGGTGGAACCGTGGGTCCCCCGCCCCTGCCCAAGGGTCTTCTCGGTGTCCCGGCCGCGCGGTGGGCAGGGTTGGGCGTTACCGCGCTCGGGGTTCGCTGCCGCGAACTGCAGGGAGGGTAGGCAGATGGACAGATCAATCACAAGCTCATATCGCTGACATCACAGGAGAATTACGGACCGTCATGGAATGCCCACCGCCTGACCAGGTATTTTCGGTCTGAGACGCATTCAGATCAATGCTGAACGAGTCACCCCGACACGCCGTCAACCGGGACTGACGGATGATCCGGAGCGGGTGATTCCGGCGTGAAGGCGACCGGCAACTCCCGCAGTCCGCGCATGATCAACCCGCCCCGCCAGCGCAACTCGGCCGGGTCGGCCGCCGGCTGGAGGTCCGGCAGCCGGGTCAGCAGGGTGGCCAGGGCGCGTTGCCCCTCCAGCCGGGCCAGCGGGGCGCCGATGCAGTAGTGGATGCCGTGACCGAAGCCCAGGTGCTGGTTGTCCGCCCGGGCGAGGTCCAGGGTGTCGGGGCCGGCGAACCGGTCCGGGTCCCGGTCCGCCGCGGCCAGCACCACCAGCACCGGGTCGCCGACCGGGATCACCGCCCCGCCGATGGTCAGCTCACTGGTGGCGAACCGCCAGGTGGCCAGTTCCACCGGCCCGTCGTAGCGCAGCAGCTCCTCCACCGCGGTGGCCAGCAGCGCCGTCTCGCCCGCCGCCAGCGAGGCCTGCAGCTCGGCGCGCTGGACCGGGTGATTCATCAGCGTGTACATGCCATTGCCGATCAGGTTGACCGTGGTCTCGAAGCCGGCGAACAGCAGGATGAACGCCATCGCCGCCGCCTCGTTCTCGGTCAGGTGCTCGCCGTGGTCGCCGGCCCGGATCAGCCCGGAGATCAGGTCCTCGCCGAGGTCGCCGCGCTTGCGGTGGATCAGCTCCAGCAGGTAGGCGCGCATCTTCTTGACCGCCCGGGCCACCCCGCCCCGCGGACCGCCGCCGTGGCGGATCATCATCCCGGCCCAGTCGCGGAAGTCGTCCTGGTCCTCGGCGGGCACCCCGAGCAGGTCGCAGATCGCGTAGATCGGCAGCGGGAAGGCGAACTCGTGGATCAGGTCGGCGGTGCCCCGGGTGGCGAAGGAGTCGATCAGCCGGTCGGTCAGCCGCTGCACCTGCGGCTCGAACGCGGCCACCCGGCGCGGGGTGAAGGCCTTGGAGACCAGCCGGCGCAGCCGGGTGTGGTCCGGCGGGTCGATGTTCAGCAGATGGGTCATCAGGTCGGCCTGCCGCTCCCCCGGGATCCCGACCCGCCCGGTCCGGTGCGCCTGCTCGCTGTGGTGCGCCGGGTTCTTGGAGAGCCGGGCGTCGGCCAGGGCCTGGCGGGCGTCGGCGTACCGGGTCACCAGCCAGGCCTCCACCCCGCTGGGCAGCGTGGTGCGGTGCACCGGGGCGTGCTCGCGCAGCCAGGCGTAGGCGGGGTACGGGTCGGCGGCGAACTCCCAGGTGAACAGGGGCGGCATCGCGGGGGTGGCGGGCTGGTCCGGCATGCCTGCGACGTTATCCCCTCGTTCAGGGGAGTGAGTCTGCTCACCTGGGGGGTAATCCCTGTTGCGGAGGGTCAGGAGGCGCCTACGATCCTCCGATACGTGATGTGGACGCCGGTGCGGTGCCGTCCACAGGGAGGAGCAGGACATGCGAGTAGCCGGGGCAGTGGTGGTCATCGCCGTGCTCGACGGCGGCGACGGGGACGGGCCGGCCCGCCGGTTCGCCGCGGCCGGCGCGACGGGGCTGCTCATCGCCGATCCGCGGCCCGGGGTGGCCGAGGACCTGGCCGCCGTGCTCGACCGGACCGGCTGCCCGGTGGTCGGGGTCAGCTCCGACATCCACCAGCCCAGCGACATCGCCGCGCTGGTGGACACGGCCGAGAAGCACCTGGGCCGGATCGACCTGTTCTGCGTGGCCGGACCCGACGGCGAGCGGATCGTCACCCTGGCCGACCTGCCCGGCGACCTGGACCGGCTGGCCGAGCTGCTCGACCCGCTGAGCGAGGCGATCGGCGAGGTGCTGCCGGCCCAGCGCGCGGCGGTGCGCAGCTCGGCGCTGCGCTAGGACCGGGGCAGCAGGGCGCGGAAGGCAGCAGGGCGACGCCTAGCGCGCCCGGTCCTCGTCCAGCCCCTCCGCGGCGCGGACGGCCCGGCGGTAGCCGCGGGCGGCCGCGCGCAGCGCCGCGTCCGGGTCCACCCCCGCGTCGTGGGCGCGCTGGACCACGGCCAGCAGCAGCTCCCCCGCGCTCTCCTCGGTCAGCCGCCCGGGCAGCACGTAGGGCGCGTCCGGGACCTTGTCGAACTCCGCCCGGCGCACCCGGGAGACCAGCTTGGCGGCGTAGGCCAGCGCCGGCAGCCCGCTCGGCACGCCGTCCAGCACCGACTCCCGGTCCTGCTTCTCGGCCGCCTTGAGCGTCTCCCAGTTGGCCTCCACCTGGTCGGTGGTGGCCGCGTCGGAGTCGGCGAAGACGTGCGGGTGGCGGTAGACCAGCTTGTCCACGATGTCCCCGGCGACCTCGTCGACGGAGAACGGGTCCTCGGGGTGCTCCTCGGCGATCCGCGCGTGGAAGAAGACCTGGAGCAGCACGTCGCCGAGCTCCTCGCGCAGCGTCGGGCGGTCGCCCTCCTCGATCGCCTCGACCAGCTCGTAGGCCTCCTCCACCAGGTACTTCACCAGCGAGGCGTGGGTCTGCTCGGCGTCCCAGGGGCAGCCGCCGGGCGAGCGCAGCCGGTCCATCACCGCGACCAGGTCGAGCAGCCGGGCGCCGGGCACGTCGTAGGAGCCGGGCAGCAGCTCGATCTCCGGGGCCCGGCCGGCCTCCTCCACCGCGATCCGGGCCAGCGCGTCGGTCAGCCCCGGGTCGCCGTCCGAGCCGGCCAGGAAGACCAGCGGCGCCCGCTCGACCAGCAGCCGGGCCAAGGCCGGCGCGCTCGCCGGCTCGACCCGCTCCACCCGGATCCCGGCCCGCTCCAGGGCGGGCAGCTGGGGGTGGGTCGCCTCGGCCGTCAGCACCAGCGGCGCCTGCCGCAGGGCCTCCCAGGCGGGCCAGCTGAGCAGCCCCGGGGCGATCCGGTGGGTGGTGGTCAACAGGGTGAGCTTCGCGGTGGTCTCCACCCCTCGAACCTACCGCGCGGGGTCAGGCGGCCGCGCCGGTGGCGGGCAGCCAGGAGTCGGCGGGGCCGTCGAGCACCGACTGCTGCGGGTCCCAGACCCCGTAGCGGGGGTTGACCGCGATCCGCAGCTCGGTGGAGGCCTGCGCCAGCAGCTGATGGACCGTCCGGTTCCCCTCGGTGGTGCCCAGTTGCTGACCGCTCTGCTCGGCCAGCTTGCGCAGGCCCACCTGCTCGGCGCAGTACCGGTCGATCTCCCCGGCCGGCACCGCGTGCTTGAGCAGCAGCATCTGGGCCAGCGCCGGCTCGCCGCCCCAGGTGCGGGCCTGGTCGGCCCGGTAGGCGGCCACCTCGGCCGGCGAGACCGCGAGGCCGTGCCCGGCCATCGCGTGCTCGGCGACCTGGTCGAAGACCATCGCCGCGACCGTGGTGCCGACCAGGCCGGCCTGCTCCTGGTACTGCCCGGTCGGCAGCTCGGCCGCCTGGGCCCGGAACTCGGTCACCCGGGCCTGCACCTGCTGCTCGGTGATCCGGTCGCCGCCCACCAGCGCGGCGGTCCCGGGCGAGCCGCCGCCCCGGGCCCCGCAGCCGGCGAGCGCGAGGGCGGCGAGCGCGGTGCCGGCGATCCGGCGGGCGGTGGTGCGGCGGTTCACCCGGGCCTCCCGTACGTGCTGACGGCCTGCCGGCGGCCGGGCCTGGGACGAGCCTAGGGAGCCGCCGCCCGCGACGGCCGGCTGCCACACCCGCCCTCACCCCAACGGAGGATGCCGGTGACCGTCGGTCAGGGGCGGCGGGCCAGGTGGACCACGTCGGGGACGCCCCGGCTGACCGGGATCTCCAGCGTGTGCACCTCGGCGAAGCCGGCCGTCCGCAACGCCTCCTCGAAGGCCGGCGAGGGCTGGGCGCTCCAGACCGCCAGGATCCCGCCCGGGTTGAGGCGGGCCCGGGCGGCGGCCAGGCCGGCCGGGCCGTAGAGCGCGTCGTTGGCGTCGCTGACGGTCCAGTCGGGGCCGTTGTCGATGTCCAGGCAGAGCGCGTCGTACCGGTCCCGGGTGTCGGCCAGGTGGGCGACCAGGTCCGTGTGCAGCACCTCCACCCGCGGGTCGGCCAGCGCCGCGGCGGAGATCGCGCCGAGCGGGCCGGTGCGGTGCCAGTCGATGATCGCGCCCTCCCGCTCGGCCACCGCGATCCGGCCCCAGCGCGGGTCGGCCGCCGCGTGCGCCAGCGAGAAGCCGACCCCGAGGCCGCCGATCAGCACGGCCGGGGCGTCGGCCGACAGCCGCTCCAGCGCCGCGTCGATCAGCAGCCGCTCGGAGCGGCCGTCGTGGGTGTCCATCAGGAAGCACCCGTTGGCGATGATCTCCAGCAGCCCGCCGCGCCGGCGCAGCACCACCTCGCCGTACGGGCCCTCGCGCCGGTCGACCACCTCGGCGGGTACCGAGTGGTCGCGGACGGGCAGTCCGGTCGTCACGCCCTCTCCTCCCTCGTTCACTTCCGCCCCGCCGCCAGTTCCTCGAACATGCTGGTCAGGAAGGTCCCGGACCAGGCCAGCAGCTCACGGCCGACCACCGGCTTGCCGCCGATCCGGGCCGTGCTGGGCCGCGGCACCAGCACCTGCCGGGTGGCCGCCTTCACCTGGCTGCGCGGGTAGAGCCGGTTCAGCCGCAGGCTCTGCGACTCGCGCAGCTCGACCGGGCCGAACCGCACGAAGGTGCCCTGCAGGGTGATGTCCGCGACCCCGCAGCGCCGTGCGTACAGCCGCAGCGCGGCCACCAGCAGCAGGTTCTCCACCGGCTCCGGCAGCTTTCCGTAACGGTCCGTCAGCTCGGCCCGGACCTGCTCGATGTCCTCCTCCGAGTTGACCGCGGCGATCGAGCGGTAGGCCTGCAGCCGCAGCCGCTCGCCCGGGGCGTAGTCGTGCGGCACGTGGGCGTCCACCGGCAGCTCGATCTTCACCTCCAGCGGCTCCTCCTCCACCGGGCCGCCGGCCTCCAGCGACTCGCGGAACTCGGCCACCGCCTCGCCCACCATCCGCATGTAGAGGTCGAAGCCGACCCCGGCGATGTGCCCGGACTGCTCACCGCCCAGCAGGTTGCCGGCGCCGCGGATCTCCAGGTCCTTCATCGCCACGTACATGCCCGCACCCATCTCGGTGTGCTGGGCGATGGTGGCCAGGCGCTCGTGCGCGGTCTCGGTGAGCGGCTTCTCCGGCGGGTAGAGCATGTAGGCGTAACCGCGCTCGCGGCCGCGGCCGACCCGGCCGCGCAGCTGGTGCAGCTGGGACAGGCCGAAGGTGTCGCCGCGCTCCACGATCAGGGTGTTGGCGTTGGAGATGTCGATCCCGGACTCCACGATCGTGGTGGAGACCAGCACGTCGAACTCCTTCTCCCAGAAGTCGACCACCACCTTCTCCAGCTGGGTCTCCCCCATCTGGCCGTGCGCGGTGGCGACCCGGGCCTCGGGCACCAGGTCCTTCAGCCGGGCGGCCGCCTTGTCGATCGACTCCACCCGGTTGTGGATGTAGAAGACCTGTCCCTCGCGCAGCAGTTCGCGCCGGATCGCGGCCGAGATCTGCTTCTCGTCGTACGGGCCGACGAAGGTCAGCACCGGGTGCCGCTCCTCCGGCGGGGTGGTGATGGTGGACATCTCGCGGATGCCGGTGACCGCCATCTCCAGGGTGCGCGGGATCGGGGTCGCGGACATGGTCAGCACGTCCACGTTGGCCCGCAGCTTCTTCAGCTGCTCCTTGTGCTCGACGCCGAACCGCTGCTCCTCGTCGACGATCACCAGGCCCAGGTCCTTGAACCTGGTCTCCGAGGAGAACAGCCGGTGGGTGCCGATGACCACGTCCACCGAGCCGTCGAACAGGCCCTCCAGCACGGCCTTCGCCTCGCTGTCGGTCTGGAACCGGGAGAGCGCCTTCACCACCACCGGGAAGTTGGCGTACCGCTCGGCGAAGGTGGAGAAGTGCTGCTGCACCAGCAGCGTGGTGGGCACCAGCACCGCCACCTGCTTGCCGTCCTGCACCGCCTTGAACGCGGCCCGGACCGCGATCTCGGTCTTGCCGTAGCCGACGTCGCCGCAGATCAGCCGGTCCATCGGGACCGACTTCTCCATGTCCGACTTCACCTCGGCGATGGTGGTGAGCTGGTCCGGCGTCTCCGCGTACGGGAAGGCGTCCTCCAACTCCCGCTGCCAGGGGGTGTCCTGGCCGAAGGCGTGGCCGGGCGCGGCCATCCGGGCGCTGTACAGCTTGATCAGGTCGGCCGCGATCTCCTTGACCGCCTTCTTGGCCCGCTGCTTGGTCTTCGCCCAGTCCGCGCCGCCGAGCCGGTGCAGCGTCGGGGCCTCGCCGCCGACGTACTTGGTCACCTGGTCCAGCTGGTCGGTCGGCACGAAGAGCCGGTCGCCGGGGTGGCCGCGCTTGGCCGGCGCGTACTCCAGCACCAGGTACTCGCGGGTCGCGCCCTGCACGGTGCGCTGCACCATCTCGACGTAGCGGCCGACCCCGTGCGCCTCGTGCACCACGTAGTCGCCGGCCACCAGGGCGAGCGGGTCGATCGCGTTGCGCCGCCGGGACGGCATCCGGCGCATGTCCTTGGTGGAGGAGCGCTGGCCCGACAGGTCGGTCTCGGTGATCACCGTGAGCTTGAGCGCCTCGTCCACGAAGCCGTGCTCGATCGAGCCGCAGCTGACGTAGACCACGTCCCGGGTGGGCGCCTCGGCCAGGTCGGCGAGCAGCCGGGCCGGGATGCCCTCGTTGGAGAGCACCTCGGCCAGCCGGGAGGCCGGGCCCTGCCCCTCGGTCACCATGACGACCCGCCAGTCGGCGGCCAGTCGCTCCTTGGCGTCCGCGATGGCCCGCGCGGTGTCGCCGCGGTAGGCCTCCACCGCGTGCATGCCCAGGGTCAGGGTGTTGGTGTCGAACTCGAGCACCGCCGAGAGCTCGGAGTCGCTGGTGGCGAACGGGCTCACCGACCACCAGGGCAGGCCGATCCGCCGGGCGTGCTCGCGCACCTCGGCCAGCGAGCGCAGCGAGGCCGCCGACACGTCGATCTGCTCCACGTCGATCGGCCGGTCGCCGCCGGCCGCCGCGGCCACCCAGGAGGCGTGCAGGAACTCCTGACTGGTCGCCACCAGGTCGGCCGCCCGGGTGCGCACCCGCTCGGGGTCGCAGACCACGGTCACCGAGCCGGCCGGCAGCACGTCCAGCAGCAGCTCCATGTCGTCCACCAGCACCGGGGCCAGCGACTCCATGCCCTCGACCGCGATCCCCTGGGCGATCTTGTCGAGGATCTCGGCCAGCTCCGGGTGCTGCTCGGCCAGCTCGGCGGCCCGCGCCCGGACCGTGTCGGTCAGCAGCAGCTCGCGGCAGGGCGGCGCCCACAGGCCGTGCTCGGCGATCTCCAGCGAGCGCTGGTCGGCCACCTTGAAGTAGCGGACCTCCTCGATCTCGTCGCCCCAGAACTCCACCCGCAGCGGGTGCTCCTCGGTGGGCGGGAAGACGTCCAGGATGCCGCCGCGGACGGCGAACTCGCCGCGCTTCTCGACCAGCTCGACCCGGGCGTAGGCGTCCGCGGCCAGTCGGCGGGCCACCGCCTCCAGGTCGTGCGACTCGCCGCGCTGCAGCGCCACCGGCTCCAGCTCGGCCAGCCCCTTGACCTGCGGCTGCAGCACCGACCGGACCGGCGCCACGACGACCTGCACCGGCCCGACCACCGCGTCGGACTCCGGGTGCACGATCCGGCGCAGCACCGCGAGCCGGCGCCCGACGGTGTCCGAGCGCGGCGAGAGCCGCTCGTGCGGCAGCGTCTCCCAGGCCGGGAACTCGGCCACCGAGTCCGGCGGCAGCAGCGAGCGCAGGCTGGCGGCCAGGTCCTCGGCCTCCCGCCCGGTGGCGGTCACGGCCAGCACCGGACGGCCGGTGCTCCCGGCGCCGGCGGCCAGCGAGCGGGCCAGCGCCGCGATCACGAACGGCCGGGCGGCAGGCGGACCGACCACGTCCAGTTGCGGGCGGTGGCCGCCGGACGCCGCCTCGATCGCCTCGGCGAGGGCGGGGTCGCGGACCACGACATCGAGCAAACCGGTCAGGCTCATGCGATCTTCTTCGTCCCGTTGCGTCGCGGCGGAGCCCGGAGGCCGCAGTCGCTCCTGCGCCCGGGCAGCTTGAAGGGCCCGGCACGTGGCGCACGGGGGCCGGGTCAGGGCTCCAGAGTACGCCGCACGGCAGTCGCTGACGCGGCCAGCCACGGTCCACCGGGGCGCCGCACCGCCGGGCGGGGCCGGACCGGAGCCGCGCCGGGGCCGCCGCCATGCCCATGACCTGCGGTTCGGACGGGAGGGTCGATTGTCAAGAAGTGGACATACTCCTGTCACTGTCCGTCCATGGACGGCGCGCACCATGGTTCTCGTGCCCGCCGCTCCAACCGTGGGGGATGGACTGGCGGGACGAGCGCACCTCGATGGGGGTCGGGGTGCGAGGCCGGGCGACCCTGGGTGGGGGCGCCCGCCCGAGCGTCGGGAGTCGTGGCGCCCTGTCCTGGAGGGCGCCACGGGTCCTGGCCCTTTTGCGTTCCCGTCCTCTTTCCGGTGATCTTTGCGCCCGCCGTGCCGCGCGCGCGGCTCGGCCGCCGCCCCGCTCCCTACGCTGGCGGCCATGCGTGTCGTCATCACCGGACAGGGCTATGTCGGACTCCCGCTCGCGGTACGGGCCGCCGAGGTCGGCCACCGGGTGGTCGGCTACGACGTGGACCGGCAGCGGATCGCGTCCCTCGCCGCCGGCCGCTCCTACGTCGAGGACATCCCGGACCGGCGGCTGCGGCCGCTGCTGGCGAGCGGCGCCTACCGGCCCACCGCCGACCCCGCCGAGGTGGCCGGCTTCGACGTCGCGGTGATCACCGTGCCCACCCCGCTGCGCGACGGGGTGCCCGACCTCTCCTACATCGAGGCCTCCGCCGAGCTGCTGTCCGGCGCGCTGCGCCCGGGCGCCCTGGTGGTGCTGGAGTCGACCACCTACCCCGGCACCACCGAGGAACTGCTGGCGCCGGCGCTGGAGAAGGGCTCGGGGCTGCGCGCCGGGGTCGACTTCCACCTCGGCTACAGCCCCGAGCGGATCGACCCGGGCAACCGCGAGTGGCGGCTGGAGAACACCCCCAAGGTGGTCTCCGGGACCGACCCGGCCGCGCTGGCGGCGGTGGACGGCTTCTACCGGCAGCTGGTGGAGCGGACCGTGCCGGTCTCCTCGTGCAAGGAGGCGGAGCTGACCAAGCTGCTGGAGAACACCTTCCGGCACGTCAACATCGCGCTGGTCAACGAGCTGGCGATGTTCGCCCACGACCTGGGGATCGACGTCTGGGAGGCGATCGACGCGGCGGCGACCAAGCCGTTCGGCTTCCTGCGGTTCAACCCCGGACCGGGCGTGGGCGGGCACTGCCTGCCGATCGACCCGTCCTTCCTGTCCTGGCGGGTGGAGCGGGCGCTCGGCCGCTCGTTCCGGTTCGTCGAGCTGGCCAACGACGTCAACAGCCACATGCCCGACTACGTGGTGCGGCGGCTGACCGGCGCGCTCAACGAGCGGCACCTGGCGGTCAAGGGCTCGCGGATCCTGCTGCTCGGCCTGGCGTACAAGAAGAACACCGGGGACGCCCGGGAGACCCCGGCCGCCCGGGTGGCCGACCTGCTCGCCCGGCTCGGCGCCGAGGTGCGGGCCGCCGACCCGCACGTGCTGGCCGGGGTGCACCTGCCGGGCCAGCGGTCCGGGCCGCTCAGCCAGGTCCGCCGGGTCGCCGCGAGCCCCGAGGAGCTCGCGGCGGCGGACGCCGTGGTGCTGCTGGCCGACCACGACGACTTCGACTACGCGGCGGTGACCGCGCACGCCCGGTACGTGCTGGACTGCCGCAACCGGCTCAGCGGGGCGCGGGTGGAAGCCCTCTGAGCACGGGTCAGGTGCGGCGGCGGCCCACCGTGTTGGGCAGCGTGTCCAGGGTGGTGCCGTCGTCGATGATGACGATCTTGGGGATGACCGCGGTCTCCGCCTCCGCCCCCGCCGGCGCCGCCGCGTCCTGCGGCCGTGCCGGGGCGGCGTCCTGCGGCGCCGCGGGCGGGTCCTGCGGCTTCGCGGGCGGCTCCTGCGGCTTCGCGGGTGCGGCGGACGGCGGCGGGGTGGCCGGGCGGGGCGGGATCGGGGGCTGGCCCGCACCGGCCGCGCGCAGCGCCGTACGCGGGTCCACCGGGCCGGTGGGGGCGGCCGGGCGGGCGGTCTCGCGCAGGTCGGCCGGCAGGCGGAGCACGGCGGTGGGCTCGTCGCCGGTGGTGGCGGGGGCCGCCGCGGCGTCCGGCTCCGACGCGGCGGGCGCCGCGGGATCCCGCGGCGGGGCGTCCTGCGGCGGGGCGGCCTCCTGCCCGGCCGGAGCCGGGGCGGCCTCCTGATGCGCGGCCGGAGCCGGGGCGGCCGGCTGCTGCCCGGCCGGGGCCGGCGGGGGCGTCAGGGCCGCCGGCGGTGCCTCGCCGGGCTCGATCATGCCGACCGCCTTGCCGGTGAGCGAGGCCAGCGTGCCCTTGATGTGGTCCAGGTGGGTCTGCACCGTGGACAGCCGCTTGTCGAACTCGGCCCGCTCCTCGGCGCTGGCGGTGCCGATCCGCTCGGCCTCCCGGCGGGCCCGCTCGACCTGCTGGTCGGCCTGCGCCTGCGCGTCCACCTCGATCTGCTTGATCAGCCCCAGGGTGGTCTCCCGGTGCTGCTCCGCCTCCTTGAGCCGGCGCTCGGCGACGGTGGAGAGCTTGGTGTCCTCCGCCTGGGCGGCGGCCTCGTCGGCGGCGAACCGCTCGTCCGCGTCGCGGCGCAGCTCGGCCAGCTTGGCCTCGGCGCGCTCACCGGCCTCGGCGGCGCGCACCCGGACGGCGGCGGCCTCCGCGGTGGCGCCGTCACGGATCGCGCGGGCGTCCCGGTCGGCCTCGCCGCGCAGCTTCTCGGCCTCGGCGCGGGTGCGCTCGTCGGTGCGGCGGGCGGCCTGGTCGGCGTCGGCACGGGTGGTCGCGGCGTACTCGGCGGCCTTCCCCTGCAGCTCCTGGCCGGCCTGGTAGGTCTCGTCCCGGGTGTCCTCGGCGAACCGCTCGGCCTTGTCGCGGATCTGCCGGGCCTCGTTGTCGGCGATCGCCATCAGGTCGCCGGCCTGCTCACTGAGCGTGGCGTAGTCCGGCTCGGGGGCCTCGGCGGCGGCCTGCTTGGCGTTGGCCAGCGCGATCTCCAGGTCCCGCACCTGGGCGCCGAGCCGGCTCAGCCGCTGCCAGGCCTCGTCCCGCTGGGCGGTCAGCGCGGCGAGCGCGTGGTCCACCTGTTCGGGCGCGTAGCCGCGGCGGGCGCTGGTGAAGCCGTAGGAGGGGATCGCGTCGCTCATACGCCGGCCTCGCTCCGTTCGGTGCTGTGCTTCATTCGCTCGCTCACGTCCTAGTCCCCTCGGTTTCGGGCCGGCCGGGTACCTGTTCCTCTTGACCTATTTTGCGCAGATCATCTGGAAAGCCAAAGGAAGCGACACTGCCGCCCGGACCCACCGGGGGTGGGTCCGGGCCGCACGAGCTACAGCAGGCCGTCCCAGAACTGCTCCAGGAGGATCGCCCACCAGGTGTCCGGCGTCTGGAGGGCGGCCGGGTCCAGCGCGATCAGCTCGGCCTGGAAGTCCGTGGTCCAGCGACCGGCCTGATCGGGGGTCAGGCCGTGGCGCAACGGCCACATCCGACCGAGCAGGGCGAGCGACCGGACGAACTCCGGCACACCGCTGTTGACGAACCGGGGCGGCTCCCCGGTTCCTTCGAGATCCACCGCGACCACCGCGGCCGTGCCGTACTGCACACAGAGTTGCCGACCGTAGTCGTTGCCCAGCACCAGGTAGCCGCCCGCGTCCGGGGCGGCCTGGCGGCCGCGCTCGGCGGCCAGCTCGGCCAGCGTCGGGATCGGCCGGTTCTCGGGCGCGTGCGCCCAGAAGAACGGGCCGAAGTTGGTCGGCAGGCCGGCCCAGACCAGGGTGTGCGCCACGATCTCCGGCACGCCCTGGCGGGACACTGCGCGCTGCTCGTAGCGGAACACCGCCGGGCCGAAGCACTGGCCCAGCTCGGCGGCCAGCTGCTGCGGCGGGACCGGCGGACGCGGCGGCACCGTGCCCGGGGCCGGCAGCGGGGCCCGGACCGGGCGCGGCCGACGCGGGCCGGCGGCCAGCTGGTGCAGCTCGTCCAGGTGGTTGAGCAGGTTGGCCATGCCCTGCTGGCGGGCCGGCAGGTCGCGGCCGTACCCGGCGGTGTGGCTGACCCGCACGTTCGGCCAGGAGTTCTTGATCAGCCGGTGGCAGTAGCCGCCGGGCAGGTCGCAGGACTCCAGTTCGGTGTGCAGCTCCAGCACCTGCTCGGCCGGCACGTTCAGCCGGCGCAGCTCCTGCAGGATCCGCCACTCCGGGTGCGGGGTGCCGGGCTCGCTGCGGAACATCACCTTCTGCTCGGAGCCGTCCGGGGCGCGGTAGCTGAGCACCGCCAGGTAGCCGGGGCCGATCGTCGGCACGCCGGGCGGGACCGGCGCACCCTGCGGGGGCAGGCCGGGCACGGGGGCGGCGGCACCCGGCACCGCGGCGCCCGGCTGGCCCGGGGTCGGGGCCGGCCCGGGGAAGCCGTAGCCGCCGACCGGCGGCGCGGCCAGCTGGGTGGGCGCCTGGGCCTGCGCGGCGCCCGCCCGCGGCGGCAACACCGCCTTGCTGGTGGCGGCGTCGGCCAGGTCGGCCGCACCGGCCGAGGGTGCGGCCGGCGCCGCCGGGGCGGCCGGCTGGCCCGCGC
>NZ_JBHYKG010000241.1:0-13528 GCF_042741245.1 Kitasatospora sp. NPDC058965 | reverse complement strand
GCACCGGGGACCGGCGGCAGCAGGACTACTGCGCGCCGAACCGCTCGCGCCAGGCCGCCAGGTCCTCGTCGGTGACCTTGGCGAAGAGCACCGGCGGGACGGTGAAGGCGGTGCCGGCCGGGACGAAGTCCAGCGCGGCGGCCTCGGCCTCGGAGACCCAGCCCGGCTCGCCGGCCGCGGCGGAGGCGAAGACCCCGCGCATCGCGGCGCCGGTGGCCGGGATGAACGGCGCGGAGAGGACCCCGTAGAGGTGGATCAGGTTCATCGCGGTGCGCAGCGTGAGCGCCGCGCCGGCCTCGTTGGTCTTGATCTCCAGCCAGGGGGCCTTGGACTCCAGGTAGACGTTGCCCGCGCTCCACAGCGCGCGCAGCGCCTGGGCGGCCTTGCGGAACTGCAGGGTGTCCAGGTGCCCCTGGTACTCGGCGACCAGGCCGGCCACCTCCGCACCCAGCGCCCGCTCGGCCTCGCCCGCCGCCTCGCCGGCCGGGACGGTGTCGCCGAAGCGCTTGAGCGAGAAGGAGAGCACCCGGTTGACGAAGTTGCCCAGGGTGTCGGCCAGGTCCTTGTTGACCGTGGTGGCGAACAGCTCCCAGCTGAAGCTGGTGTCGTCCGACTCCGGCGCGTTGGCCATCAGGAAGTAGCGCCAGTAGTCGGCGGGCAGCAGGTCCAGCGCGGCGTCGGTGAAGATGCCGTGCTTCTGGCTGGTGGAGAACTTGCCGCCGTAGTAGTTCAGCCAGTTGAAGGCCTTGACGAAGTCGACCTTCTTCCACGGCGCCCGGGTGCCGAGCTGGGTGGCCGGGAACATCACGGTGTGGAACGGGACGTTGTCCTTGGCCATGAACTCGGTGTAGCGCACGTCGGTGGCCTCGTACCACCAGGACTTCCAGTCCCGGGTGGCCGGGTCGGCGTCCGACCACTCCTTGGTGGCGCCGATGTACTCGATCGGCGCGTCGAACCAGACGTAGAAGACCTTGCCCTGGGCGGCCAGCTCCGGCCAGACGTCGGCCGGGACCGGCACGCCCCAGTCCAGGTCGCGGGTGATGGCGCGGTCGTTGAGGCCCTCGGTCAGCCACTTGCGGGCGATCGAGGAGGCCAGGGTCGGCCAGTCCTTGCCGTGCTCGTCGATCCAGGCCTCGACCTCGTCGGCCAGCTTGGACTGGAGCAGGAAGAGGTGGGTGGTCTCGCGGACCTCCAGCTCGGTGGAGCCGCTGACCGCCGAGCGCGGGTTGATCAGGTCGGTCGGGTCCAGCAGCCGGGTGCAGTTCTCGCACTGGTCGCCGCGGGCCTTGTCGTAGCCGCAGTGCGGGCAGGTGCCCTCGATGTAGCGGTCGGGCAGGAACCGGCCGTCCGCGATCGAGTAGACCTGGCGGATCGCGCGCTCCTCGATGAAGCCGTTGGCCTTCAGCTCGCGGGCGAACTCCTGGGTGATCTCCCGGTTCTGCTGCGAGGAGGAGCGGCCGAAGTAGTCGAAGGAGAGCGCGAATCCGTCGTAGATCGCCTTCTGCGCGTCGTGCTGCTCGGCGCAGAACCGCTCCACCGACTGGCCGGCGGCCTTGGCGGCCAGCTCGGCCGGGGTGCCGTGCTCGTCGGTGGCGCAGATGTAGAGCACCTCGTGGCCGCGCTGGCGCAGGTAGCGGGAGTAGACGTCTGCCGGGAGCATGGACCCGACCATGTTCCCCAGGTGCTTGATCCCGTTGATGTACGGAAGCGCGCTGGTGATCAGGTGTCGAGCCATCCGGGAGAGCTCCCATTCATCGAAGTGGCGCGCGCCGGGTGCGGGCACCGGGCGGGCGGGTCGGCGGCGATCGCCGAGAATGCGCCCCAGTCTATCGGCCGCCACCGCCGCGCCCGTACCGGATAACCGGGGCGGCGCCCGCAGGTCAGGGCTGCGGAACGTCCGGCGGGGTGGTGCCGCTCCAGATGTAGATCTGCTTGCCGGAGCTGCCCCGGGCCGGGTTGACCTCCATGCACTGGTTGGCGTCGTCCTGGGCGTTCTGCGAGACCGCGGTGGTGGGCATCGCGGTCGGCGCCGGGGGCTGCGGGGCGCCGGAGCCCCCGGTGCCGGTGCCCGCCTGGAAGGCGGTGCCGGTGGTCCAGTCGGTGCCGACCACCAGGGTCAGGTGGGTGGCGGAGGCGGTGGACTCGGTCAGCGCCGCGTCCGGCAGGCCGAGCGCGCCGGCCAGCTCCTTGGCCTCGGCCAGCTTGGCCGCCGGGTAGAGCAGCTTGGTCGGGGACTTGGGCACCGTGCTGGTGTCGCGCTGCGCCCGGGTCCAGCCCTGCTGCACCAGCGCGTCGGCCAGTGCGGTGGAGCGGCCGGCGGCGCCGCTGGCGTTCTGCACGTCGACCCGGACGGTGGACCGGTCGGCCGCGGTGGCGGCCGGGGCGCTGCTCGGTGCGGCGGATGCGCTGCTCGCGGCGGCGGCGGCGGCGGGGGAGCCGGGCGCCGCGGGGGCGGGGGCGCCGCCGTTCTTGTCCAGCGGCACGTCGGCCGCGATCATCTGGAACAGCTTGGCCGAGTCGGGCGTCGGCTCGACCAGCTGGGCCTGCGGGTTTCGCGGGTCCGGCTGGTAGGCGAACGGCATGGTCACCGTGGTGATCCGGTTGGTCGGCACCTTGTTGACCTCCAGCGCCAGCGAGCTCAGCGCCTGCACCGTGCCGATCGCGGTGTCCACCTGGAGCGCGTTGCTGGCGGCCACCGCCAGGTCGTTGAGCTTGATCGGGTTGGCCAGCGTGTTGGCGGACTTCAGCTCGCGGATCATCGAGTTCAGGTAGAGGTGCTGGGCGTGGGTGCGGCCGATGTCGCTGCCGTCCTCCCAGGCGTGCCGGGTGCGCAGCCACTCCAGCGCCTGCTCGCCCTTGATCGAGTGGGTGCCGGCCGGCAGCACCAGGTGCGAGCCGACCTCGTGCCGGACCCCGCCCTCGTACTCGACCTGGTAGTCCATCACGTTCTGCTTGGTGCACACGTCCACGCCGCCGACCGCGTCGGCCATGCTGACCACGCCGGCGAAGTCGATCATCATGTAGTGGTCGATGTGGATCTTGGTGAGCATCTCCCAGGTGTTCACCACGCAGCCCGGCTCACCGACGTTGAGGCTGTCGGTGATGATCGACTTGCGGGCCTTGTAGACCTTCTTGGTCTTGGAGTTGGTGCAGTCCGGGATCTGCGCCTGGGTGTCGCGGGGGATGCTCAGGATCGAGGCGTTGGTGCGGTCGGCGGAGATGTGCAGCAGCTGCTCCACGTCCGCGTGCGGGTCGCCGCTGTCGCAGGCGCCGCCGAGCTGGCAGTCCTCGGGCTTGTCGCGGGAGTCGGAGCCGAGCAGCAGGATGTTGATCGGGGTCTGGCCGGCCGCGTTGGGGGTGGAGGCGGGGACCAGGGCGCTGCCGCCGTTGTTCAGGTCGCCGGTCTTGAAGTTGGAGTTGAGGTACTGGATGTACGCGTAGCCGCAGCCGGCCACCAGGACCAGGGCCAGGCCGGTGCTGCCGGCGGCGATCTTCAGCCGGCGCTTGCGGCGGGCCGCCTTGGTCGGCGGGGCGCCGTCCTTGCCGCGGCGGCCGCGGCCCTTGGCGGCCCGGCGGGCGGCGGCGCGACCGCCCTGGGGGGCGTCGCCGGTGCGCGGGCCGGCGCCGTCCGGACCCGCTCCGGGCTCGGCCGACGACTGCTCGGCATCCATGGACAGGTCGCGGTCGAGCGTCATCAGGTGTCCCCCAGCTGGCCGGCCAGGTCCCTCCCCTGACTCACGGCCGAACACTGTATCAATTCGAGATCAGAGGTTTATCAGTCGAATGCGATCCACTTCGATCACGAATCGAGCACCTGTTCGAACGAGGGAGTAGGGTGGCGCCATGGGCAGCCACCTGCAGGGGTCTCTCTTCGACGCCGGCGCCGAGCTCGGACTCGGGCCGCTGGCCGGGCTGCGCCGGGTGGAGCTGGGGCAGGGGGCCTGGGTGGACCACCTGCCGGGCTGGCTGACCGGTGCCGACGAGCTCTTCGACCAGCTGCTGCGCACGGTGCCCTGGCGGGCCGAGCGCCGGACCATGTACGAGCGCGAGGTGGCCGTGCCCCGGCTGCTCGCCTCCTACCGCGCCGGGCAGCCGCTGCCGCACCCGCTGCTCGACCGGGCCCGGGCGGCGCTGAGTGCGCACTACCGGCCGGAGCTGGGCGAGCCCTTCGTCTCCGCCGGCCTGTGCTACTACCGGGACGGGCGGGACAGCGTGGCCTGGCACGGCGACCGGATCGGGCGCGGGGCGGTGGCGGACACCATGGTGGCGATCGTCTCGGTCGGCGAGCCGCGCCAGCTGCTGCTGCGCCCGGTGGGCGGCGGCCCCGCGCTCGGCCACCCGCTGGGCCACGGCGACCTGCTGGTGATGGGCGGCTCCTGCCAGCGCACCTTCGAACACGCGGTCCCCAAGACCACCCGCCCGGTGGGTCCGCGGATCAGCGTCCAGTTCCGCCCGTACGGTGTCGCGTAGCGGTTGACGCCGCGCGGCAGCGGTCCTTCGGCAGGGGAGTGGGGATGGACGAGACGTACCAGGTGCGCGTGATCGGGCGGGTGGAGTCGGTGCTGCGCGAGCGCGGCGAGGCGCCGAAGCAGGGCGACGAGGGCGGGCCGGACGCCTGGCTGGCCTTCGACCCCGCGGTGGCGCGCGGGCTCGGCGAGCTGACGGTGGGTCAGCAGGTGCTGCTGCTCACCTGGCTGGACCGGGCCGACCGCAGCGTGCTGGCGGTGCACCCGCGCGGCGCGGCCGACCGGCCGGAGACCGGGGTCTTCGCCACCCGCTCCCCGGACCGGCCCAACCCGATCGGCCTGCACCGGGTCACCGTGCTCGCACTGGACGGCACCCGGCTCCGGGTCAGCGACCTGGAGGCGCTGGACGGCACCCCGATCCTGGACGTGAAGCCGGTGCTCGGCGGCGCCGCCGACGAGCGGTAGGCGCCGGAGCTAGACCTCGGTCTCCAGCGCCAGCAGCTCCGCGACGGTCTGGCGGCGGCGGATCAGCCGGGTGGATCCGCCGTCGACCAGCACCTCGGGGGCCAGCGGGCGGGAGTTGTAGGTGGAGGACATGCTCGCGCCGTAGGCACCGGCGTCGTGGAAGACCACCAGGTCGCCGATCTCGGCGCGCGGCAGCGGGACCGGCTCGACCTCGCCGCCGGCCAGCTGGGTGAAGACGTCGCCGGACTCGCACAGCGGGCCGGCCAGCACGGTGTCCCGCTCGACGCCGCCGCGCGGGGCGCCGTCGGGGGAGAGCACCGAGGCCCGGTGGCTGGCGCCGTACATCGCCGGGCGCATCAGGTCGTTGAAGCCGGCGTCGACCAGCACGAAGTGGTTGCTGCCGACCGGCTTCTGGGCCCGCACTTCCGAGACCAGCACCCCGGCGCCGGCCACCAGGAAGCGGCCGGGCTCGATCTCCAGCCGGACCGGGTGGCCCAGTTCGCGCACCAGCTCCTGGCGCGCCGCGTCCCACAGCCGGAAGTAGCGGTCGGTGTCCACCTCGGGCTGGCCCGCCGCGTACGGCACCGAGAGGCCGCCGCCGGTGGAGATCGCCCGCACGTCCCGCCCGCCGAGCCGGACCTGCTTGACCATGGCCTCGCAGACCGCCTCCAGGTGGCCGTAGTCCACCCCGGAGCCGATGTGCATGTGCAGGCCGACCAGGTCCAGCCGGTGACGGTCGACCAGGTCCAGGCTCTCCTGCAGGTGCTCGTGCCAGATGCCGTGCTTGCTCTGCTCGCCGCCGGTGTTGGTCTTGCGGCTGTGGCCGTGGCCGAAGCCGGGGTTGATCCGGATCCAGACCTTGTGGCCGGGGTTGGCCCGGCCCAACTGGTCCAGCATCTGCGGCGACCCGGCGTTGACCGGCACGCCCAGCTCGACCACCCGGCGCAGCGTCGGCCGGTCCAGCAGGTCGCAGGTGAGCACCACCGGGTCGTGCTCGCCGTCGACCCGGTAGCCGGCGGTCAGCGCGCGCTCCAGCTCGCCCAGCGACACGGCGTCCACCAGCACCCCCTGCTCGCGCATCAGGCGCAGCACGTGGGTGTTGGAACAGGCCTTCTGGGCGAACCGGATGGTGTCGAACTGCCGCAGCCGGGCGATCTGGGCGCGGATCCGCTCGGCGTCGTAGATCCAGGCGGGGGTGCCGTGGGTGCGGGCGACCTCGGCCAGCCGCGCACCGTCGAGGCCGCCGGTGAGTTCGCCGGTGCCGGAAGTCGGGGCAGTGGTCACGGGTCAGTCCCTCTCGCGCTGGTGTGGCCGCCACCGTACGGGCGGCCCGCAGGCCCGGAGAAATCCGTCCCGGCCCGTGGCACGGGCCCGTTCCGGCGGGCGGTGGCCCGGTCCGGAATATGTCCGCGCGGACCGCCGCCGGGGCATCGAATCGTGTCCGCACGCCCGCTGCGCCGGAAGAAAATCCGGTCCGGCTCCAGCGTCCGCCATGTGGGACGGGGCAGGCCACCGGGGGCGCGCCAAGGAAGCGTCAAGGCCCGGCCCGCGCGCGCCAGGAGCGCGTCAGGACGGGCCGGGGAGGTGTCCGACCGGGCATAGCGTCAGCCGTGGGAGCCGAACCGGTCGTGGGGGCCGGTGGCGGCTCCTGCCCTCACCGAGGGCCCGCGGTCGCGGGGACGGGCGGTTCGCCGGGGGAGGCGGACCGCCCGGCGACCGCGCTGCTCTTCGCGCCGCGCGGCCTCGGCACCGCCGGGACGGCGCAGCACACCGGGGCCGGCGCGGGCGCCGACACCCCGCCGCGGCGGCCGGGCACCGGCCGGGCCGCCGTGGCCGCCAGCTCCACCGCGGCCTGCGCGGCCCGGGCCAGCTCCCGCCGGCCGGCGTGCGGGCCCGCGGTGAGCGGCGGCGCGAAGACCGCCTCCACCACCAGGCCGCGCGCGGCCAGCACCCGGCGCAGCGAGCTGACCAGCCCGTCGTCGCCGACGAAGGCGGCCGCCGAGGTCGGCGTCCCGTCGCTGGTCCGGTAGCGCAGCGCCAACGGCTGGACCACCGCTCCGCTGTCCACCGCCGCCTGGAAGAACGCCGGGCGGAACCGGCCGACGGCCCGCCCGCACCAGGTGCTGCCCTCCGGGAAGACCACCACCCGCTCGCCGCGCCCGAGCGCCGCGCGCACCCGGTCCACCGTGCCGGGCAGCGCGTGCAGCCGCTCGCGGTCCAGGAAGACGGTGCCGGCCCGGGCGACCAGCGGGCCGAGCAGCGGCCAGTGGCCCACCTCGGTCTTGGCCAGCATCCGGCCCGGCCGCACCGCCAGCACCAGCAGGATGTCCAGCCAGGAGGTGTGGTTGGCCACCAGCAGGGTGCCGGTCCCGGCGCGGGGGTCGCCGAGCGGGGCCATCCGGTGCACCCGCAGCCGGATCCCGAAGGCGGCCAGCAGGGCGCGCCCGAACAGCCGGATCACCCGCTCGCGCGGCCCGGCGGGCAGTCGGCGCCCGACCGGGGCCAGCGCCACCCCGGTCAGCAGCACTGCCAGCGCGGCCAGCGCGCGCAGCAGTTGGCGCGCCGGCCCGACCCGGTGGGCGGGCCGGGCGACGCAGGCCTGCGGGGTGCAGGGCGCGGTGGGCAGCCAGGGGCCGGTCGCCCCCGCCACGCCGGGCCCGGTCACGCCGAGCCCAGGAAGTGCCGCAGGTAGCGCGGGTCGGTGCGGTGCAGCGAGAGCAGCACGAGCAGGTCGGCCACCCCGAAGTCGGGGTCGTGCGCGGGCATCCCGCCGATCCAGGCACCCAGCCGCAGGTAGCCGCGCAGCAGCGCCGGCACCGGGATCCGGCCGGTCCGGGCCACCCCGGCCGGGTCCCACAGGCGGTGCGGGGCGACCCGGTACTCCGGCGGGGCCAGGTGCTTGGCCGCCACCGCGTCCCAGACCCCGGCCGCGGTGGCGCCGCCGTCGGCCAGCGGCACCGAGCAGCAGCCGGTCAGCCAGCTGTGGCCGGACTCCACCATGTAGCGGGCGATGCCGCCCCACATCAGGTTGATCACCGCACCGTTGCCGCGGTGCTCGGCGCTGATGCAGGACCGGCCCACCTCGACCACGTCGGCGCGCAGGTCGGCCAGGTTGGCCAGGTCGAACTCGCCGTCGGAGTAGAGTCGGCCGGCGCGCTTGGCCTGCGAGGGGCGGAGCAGGCGGTAGGTGCCGACCACCTCCTCGGTCTCCTGGTCGACCACCAGCAGGTGGTCGCAGTAGTCGTCGAAGCTGTCGACGTCGAGCCCGGGCACGGGGCTGTGCAGCACCGCGCCCATCTCCTCGGCGAAGACCTGGTGGCGCAGCAGCTGGGCGGCCCGCACCTGGGTGGCGTCGGTGGCGAAGCGCAGCGCGTAGCGGGAGGGCGCGCCGAGCGCGGAGTCGGCGGGGCGCACGGGGGCAACGGTCATGGCGAACTCTCCGTCGAGCGGTCGAGTGGGAGGCGAACGGCCTGGCTCTCGGATTTCTCGCCGCCCAGCCTGGCGCGGGGGTTGCGAACCGACGGAGTCGAGATGTGCACCGGGCGAATGACTGGACCGCACCGGAACCTGACGCCCGCCGGCCACGTGGCGGCCAACGGCAGGTCGCCCGGCGGCCATGACGCCCCGTCACCGTACCCCGCATGCCGTACTGGGGCGTGACCGCCGATCCGCGCCGCTGCCGCCTGCTGGGGCTGGCCGGATCGCTGGTGTTGGCGGTCGGCGGCCTGGCCTCCGGGGCCGGCCCGGTGGACGCGCCGCGGGCGCTGGCCGACCTGGGCCTGTTCCTCGCCTACTTCGGCATGGTGCTGCTGATAGCGGCCTGGCTGCTGCTGGGGCTGACCCTGCGCGCCGCCGACGCCGAGCAGCGGCCCGGACCGCGCTGGCTGCGCACCACGCTGGTCTGGTGGGCCCTGCCGCTGGTGCTCGGGCCGCCGCTGTTCAGCCGCGACGTCTACAGCTACCTGGCCCAGGGCGCGCTGGTGCGCGCCGGGGTCGACGTCTACACCAACGGGCCGGCCGCGCTCGGCGGACCGCTGGCCGCCCAGGTGCCCGGCGTCTGGCAGCACACGCCGGCGCCGTACGGGCCGGTCTTCCTGCTGCTGGCCCGCGCGACCGAGCGGATCACCGGCAGCGGACTGGGCGCCGGCGTGGTCGGCCTGCGGCTGGTGGCGCTGCTCGGCACGGCGGTGCTGGCCGCCCTGCTGCCCAGGCTGGCCCGGGCCTGCGGGGTCGAGCCGGCCGCCGCGCTCTGGCTGGGCGCGCTCAACCCGCTGCTGCTCTTCCACCTGGTGGCCGGGGCGCACAACGACGCGGTGCTGCTGGGCCTGCTGGTGGCCGGCCTGGTCGCCGCCCGGCGCGGCTACCCGATGCTCGGCGTGGTCCTGGTCACGCTGGCGGCGCTGGTCAAACTGCCCGCCGCGCTCGGCCTGCTGGCGGTGGCGCTGCTCTGGCACCACCGGCTGACCGGCCGGGCCCGGCTGCTGCGGGCGCTGGCCTGCACCGCCGCCGTGGCGGGCACGACGACCTTCCTGGTCACCCTGGTGACCGGGACCGGCTACGGCTGGGTGCACGCGCTGGCCGTCCCGGTCTCGGCCGGCAGTTGGTCGCTGACCAGCGCGCTGGGCCGGGCCTGCGGCGCGCTGCTGCCGGGGCTGGCCGCCCTGGCGGTGACGGTGTGGCGCTGGCTCGGGCTGGCGGCCTCGGCGGCCGCCGTCACCGCGCTGGCCGCCCGGGTGCGCCGGCACGGCCTGGGCGTGGTCTACGCGCTGGGCCTGGGCCTGGCGGCGGTGGTGGCGCTCGGGCCGGCGATCCGGCCCTGGTACGCGCTGTGGGGCGTGGTGCTGATCGCGGCCGCCGCGCCGGAGGGGCGGGTGCGCCGCTGGGCGCCGGCGGTCAGCGGCCTGCTGGCCCTGGTGGTGGTGCCGGACGGATTCATGCCCAGCCGCGAGCAGTTGGTTCTCGCAGTGGCGGGCGGCACCTTGGCGGTGGCCGTAGTGTGCTGCCTGTGGCTGATCACCGGGCTTCGGACGGAGCAGTTTTGACCCTGCGTCAGATGACTTCACTGGCGGTGCTGGCAACGCTCGCGGGGGTGTTCCTCGCCGTCATCCCCGGCCATCGCGGCTGGTTCGACGTGGGCGTGTACTACGGCACCGTGCAGCACTGGACCCACGGCGGCGCGCTCTACGACTACCAGCGCCCCGGCACCAGCTACGGGTTCACCTACCCGCCGTTCGCCGCGCTGTGCATGCTGCCGATGGCGCTGGTCGGCTGGCACACCGCGATCGCCATCGCCACCACGCTCAACGTGCTGGCCACCGGCGCGCTGCTGTACTGGCTGGTGGACCCGATCGCCCGCCGGCAGGGCTGGAACCGCTGGTTCGCCCTCGGGCTGGCCGGGGTCGCCTTCGCGGTGCTCAACCCGGTGCGGGACACCTTCAGCTTCGGGCAGATCAACCTGCTGCTGATGGCGCTGGTCTTCGCCGACTGCCGCCAACTGACCCGCGGCGGGCGGTTCGCCGGGATCGGGATCGGCCTCGCCGCCGCGGTCAAGCTCACCCCCGCGGTGTTCATCGGCTACCTGCTGATCACCCGCCGCTACCGGGCCGCGCTGCTGGCGGTCGGCAGCGCGATCGGGGCCACCCTGCTCGGACAGGCGGCGGCGCCGCGCGCCTCGCACTTCTTCTGGCACCAGGCGCTCTGGGACACCAGCCGGATCGGGAACCTCGGCTACATCTCCAACCAGTCGCTGCAGGGCATGCTGGCCCGGCTGGCGCCCACCTCGCCGTCCAAGGCGGCCTGGGCGGCGGCGGTGCTGCTGGTGCTGGGGGTGTGGGCGCACCGGGCCGCGCGGGCCGACCGGTGCGGCGACCAGTGGACCGGGTTCGCGCTCACCGGGCTGGTCTCCTGCCTGGTCAGCCCGATCACCTGGGTGCACCACCTGGTCTGGACGCTGCCCGCGCTGCTCGCCCTGGCCGACGCCGGGCTGCGGGCCGACCGGCCGCTGCGCCGGCGGCTGCTGCTGGGCGGGGCGGCGGCCTGCTACGTGCTGCTGACCAGCGGGCTGGTCTGGCTCTGGAAGGGCCCGCCGACCGGGTTCGGCGGCTTCCTGGGCGCCAACTCCTACCTGCTGCTCACCCTGGCGCTGCTGGTGGCGGTGCCGGTGCCGGCCGCGCTGCGGCGCAGCCCGGTGCCGGAGACGGCACGGGGCCGCGCCAGGACCGTGGTCCCGGCGCGGCCCCTGCCGCAGATCACCCGCGACGTGGCCCGCGACCTGGTCAGCCGAGGGCCGCGATCGCCTCGTTGAAGGTGGCGGACGGGCGCATCACGGCCTCGGCCTTGGCCGGGTCCGGCTGGTAGTAGCCGCCCAGCTCGACCGGCGAGCCCTGGACCGCGATCAGCTCGGCGACGATCGCCTCCTCCTGCTCGGTCAGGGTCTTGGCCAGCGGGGCGAAGGCGGCGGCGAGGGCCGCGTCCTCGGTCTGCTTGGCCAGCTCCTGGGCCCAGTACAGCGACAGGTAGAAGTGGCTGCCGCGGTTGTCGATCTGGCCGACCCGGCGGGCCGGGGACTTGTCGTTCTCCAGGAAGGTGCCGGTGGCCCGGTCCAGGGTGTCGGCCAGCACCTGGGCGCGGGCGTTGCCGGTGCTGGTGGCCAGGTGCTCGAAGCTGGCGGCCAGCGCGAAGAACTCGCCCAGGCTGTCCCAGCGCAGGTAGTTCTCCTTGACCAGCTGCTGCACGTGCTTCGGGGCGGAGCCGCCGGCGCCGGTCTCGAACAGGCCGCCGCCGTTGATCAGCGGGACGACCGAGAGCATCTTGGCGCTGGTGCCCAGCTCCAGGATCGGGAACAGGTCGGTCAGGTAGTCGCGCAGCACGTTGCCGGTGACCGAGATGGTGTCCTCGCCGCGGCGGATCCGCTCCAGCGAGAAGGCGGTGGCCTCGGCCGGCGCCATGATCTCGATCTGCAGGCCCTCGGTGTCGTGCTCCGGCAGGTACTGCTGGACCTTGGCGATCAGGTTGGCGTCGTGGGCGCGGGTCTCGTCCAGCCAGAAGACGGCCGGCGAGCCGGTGGCGCGGGCCCGGGAGACGGCCAGCTTGACCCAGTCGCGGATCGGCACGTCCTTGGTCTGGCAGGCGCGGAAGATGTCGCCGGCCGAGACCGGCTGCTCCAGCACCACGGCGCCGGACGCGTCGACCAGGCGGACGGTGCCGTCGGCCGGGATCTCGAAGGTCTTGTCGTGGCTGCCGTACTCCTCGGCGGCCTGGGCCATCAGGCCGACGTTCGGCACCGAGCCCATGGTGGCCGGGTCGAAGGCGCCGTGCGCGCGGCAGTCGTCGATGACGACCTGGTAGACGCCCGCGTAGCTGCTGTCCGGCAGCACGGCCAGGGTGTCGGCCTCCTCGCCGTCCGGGCCCCACATGTGGCCGGAGGTGCGGATCATGGCCGGCATCGAGGCGTCGACGATGACGTCGGACGGCACGTGCAGGTTGGTGATGCCCTTGTCCGAGTCGACCATGGCCAGCGCCGGGCCGTCGGCCAGCTCGGCCTCGAAGGAGGCCTTGATCTCGGCGCCCTGCTCCAGCGCGTCCAGGCCGGCCAGGATGCCGCCCAGGCCGTTGTTCGGGTTCAGGCCGGCCGCGTCCAGCACCGCGCCGAACTGCGCGAAGGTCTTCGGGAAGAAGGCGCGCACCACGTGGCCGAAGACGATCGGGTCGGAGACCTTCATCATGGTGGCCTTGAGGTGCACCGAGAAGAGCACGCCCTCGGCCTTGGCCCGGACCACCTGGGCGGCCAGGAACTCGCGCAGCGGGGCGACCCGCATGACCGAGGCGTCGACGACCTCGCCGGCCAGCACCGGGACCGACTCGCGCAGCACGGTGGCGGTGCCGTCGGCGGCGACCAGCTCGATCTTCAGCGAGCCGTCGGCGGTGATCACGGCGGACTTCTCGGTGTGGCGGAAGTCGTTGACGCCCATGGTGGCGACGTTGGTCTTGGACTCGGCGGTCCAGGCGCCCATCCGGTGCGGGTGGGTCTTGGCGTAGTTCTTCACCGACAGCGGGGCGCGGCGGTCCGAGTTGCCCTCGCGCAGCACCGGGTTGACCGCGCTGCCCTTGACCTTGTCGTAGCGGGCGCGGACGTCGCGCTCCTCGTCGGTCTTCGGGTCGTCCGGGTACTCCGGCAGGGCGTAGCCCTGGGCCTGCAGCTCGGCGATGGCGGCCTTGAGCTGCGGCACCGAGGCCGAGATGTTCGGCAGCTTGATGATGTTCGCACCCGGCGTCTTGGCCAGCTCGCCCAGCTCGGCCAGCGCGTCGGGGATCCGCCGGTCCTCCTCCAGCCGCTCCGGGAAGTGCGCGATGATGCGCCCGGCCAGCGAGATGTCGCGGGTCTCCACAGCGACACCCGCCGTCGAGGCATAGGCCTGGACCACCGGCAGGAACGAATAGGTTGCCAGGGCCGGGGCCTCGTCGGTGTGCGTGTAGATGATGGTCGAGTCAGTCATCGGTACTCCGCTTCACGGCTACAACGTCTTGATGTCAAGATATCTCGTCCGGGGGGTGCTACGACACCCGGCCCGGCCGGTGAGTCGGGGAACGTTCGAACG
>NZ_JBHYKG010000240.1:0-13592 GCF_042741245.1 Kitasatospora sp. NPDC058965 | reverse complement strand
ACCGCCGTGGTGTACACGGCCGCCCAACTCGTCACCGCCGTCGCGGCCCTGGTGGCGCTCGTGCTGCTCGCCCCGGTGGCCGCGGCGGCCTTCCTGGCCACGGCGCCGCTGGGCTACGCCGTGGTCCGCCGCCAGTTGCGCCGCACCGCACGGCTCGGCGAGGGCTACCAGCGGGTCCAGGCGGACCTGGTCACCCGGCTGCTGGACGCGGTGGCCGGGGCCCGCAGCATCGCCGCCGCCCGGGCCGTGGACCAGGAGGTCGCCCGGGTGCTCCACCCGGTCCCCGAACTCTCCCGGCACGGACGGGAGCTGTGGGACAGTCAGCGCCGGATCGCCTGGTGCACCGCGCTGCTCGCGCCGGCCACCCAGCTCGCCGTGCTGGCGGCCTGTGGGGCTTCGCTCGCGGCCGGCACGCTCTCGGTCGGCGGCCTGCTGGCCGCGCTCGGCTACACCGCCATCGGCCTCGGCGGCTTCGGCGCGGCGCAGAGCCTGCTCGACGTCTCCCGGGCCCGGGCCGGCAGCGCCCGACTGAACGAGCTGCTGGCCTGCCCGGTCCGGCCGCCGGGCACCCGCCGCCTCGGCCCCGGGGGCGGACGGCTGGACCTGCGCGGGGTGGTGGTGCGCGGTGGCGGCCGGACCGTCCTCGACCGGTTGGACCTGACGGTGCCGGCCGGTTCGTGGACCGCCGTGGTCGGCGCCGACGACGCCGCCACGGCCGCGCTCGCCGCCGTGGCCGCCGGACTGCTGGACCCGCAGGAGGGCACCGCCCTGCTCGACGGGGTCCCGCTCGCCGAGCTGCGCCCCGACGACCTGCACTCCGCCGTGGCCTGCGCCTTCGCGGATCCCGCGCTGCCCGGTCGCACCGTCGACGCGGCGCTGCGACTCGGCGCCCGGGCGGTCCCCGCGCAGCAGGTCCGCGCGGCCGCCCGAGCCGCCCAGGCCGAGGTGTTCGTCCGCCGACTGCCGGACGGCTACCGCACCGCGCTCGACACGGCACCGTTCTCCGGCGGGGAGCGGCAGCGGCTCGGGATCGCCCGGGCGCTGGTGCGCGACGCGCGCCTGCTGGTGCTGGACGACGCCACCTCCTCGCTGGACGGCGCGACCGAGGCCGCGGTGCTGCGCGCCCTCGCCACCCGGGCGGCGGGGCGCACCCTGCTGCTGGCCACCCGGCGACCGGCCGTGGCGGCCCGCGCCGACCGGGTGGCCTGGCTGCACGAGGGCCGGGTGCGGGGGCTGGGCACGCACGACGAGCTGTGGGCCGAACCCGGCTACCGGTCCGTCTTCACCGCCGAGGCCGCCGCGACCGGTCCGGCCCTGGACTGAACCGATGCGGTCCGCACCGACCCGGTCCGCACCGGGCCGAACCGAACGAGCCCGGCCGATCCCGCCCGTGCGCCCGGACGACCTCCCGAAAGGTGACCGCCGATGCCTCCCCGGCCCACGCCCCCGCAGTCCGCGTCCCGCGGACCGACCACTCCGGAGCCGACCCGCCGTCCGTCGTGGACCCGTCGGCCGACCGGCCGCCGGCGCTCCGCGAGCGTGCGGCTGCTGCGCTCGGCACTGGGCAGCAGCCGCCCGGCGCTGCTGCGGCTGCTCGCCTGGTCGCTGCTGAGCGCCGCACCCGCCCTGGTCGCCGGCAAGGTGCTGGCGCTGGCCGTGGACCGGGGCTTCCTGGCCCGGCAGCCGCTCCAGGCCGCGGCCTGGCTGGCCCTTTTCGCCGCGGTCTCGGTGGTGGGGGCGTGGGCGTCCCGGCAGAGTTACCCGTGGCTGGCGGACGTGGTCGAGCCGATGCGCGACCGCCTGCTGGGCGGCGTGGTCCGCGGCCTGCTGCACCGCGCCGCCGACACGCCCGGGCGCCCCGACAGCTCGGCGGCGGTCGTCGTCGCCCGCCTCACCCGGCAGGTCGAGGCCGTCCGCGACACCGTCGCGGGCCAGCTGCTGATCGTCACCCACTTCGCGCTGACCGTGGCGGCCGTGGTGGCCGGCAGTGCCGCCCTGGCGCCGGCCGCGGCCGGGCTGATCGCCGGCCCGCTGCTGCTCTCGCTGGCCGCGTTCGCTGCCCTGGCCCCCGCCACCGCGCGCCGCCAGCGGGAGGCGTTCGCGGCCGAGGAAGAGCTGGCCCGGTCGTGCGCCCAGACACTGCAGGCGTTCCGCGACCTGGTCGCCTGCGGCGCCCGGTCGACTGCCGAGCAGGAGGTCCTGGCGAGTGTCGAGGCCAACCGGGCGGCCGGGCAGGCGCTCGCCCGACTGGCCGGGGCGCGCCGTCTGATCGTCTCGCTGGGTGCCCACGTGCCGCTGCTCCTGGTGGTGCTGGCGGCGTCGGCCCTGGTCCGGCACGGGCTCAGCGCGGGCGCGGTGGTGGGCGTGCTGGCGTACCTGACCGGCACCCTGGAGCCCGCCCTGCGACTGCTGGTCCAGGGCGCGGGCGTCTCCTGGCTCCGGCTGGCGGTGGCCGCCGACCGGCTGGCCGCCGCGAGCGTGCCGGAGACCGCGCAGGCGGCGGCGGGGGAGCGGGCCCCGGGCGGTGCCGCGCCCGCCCCGGCGGACGGCTCGGTCGAGCTGAGCGGGGTCGACTTCGCCTACGGTGCCAACGCCGACCCGGTGCTGGACGGTCTGGACCTCGTGGTGCCGGACGGCGAGCACCTCGCCGTGGTCGGCGCGTCGGGCATCGGCAAGTCGACCCTCGCGGACGTGCTGACCGGCGTCGTGCTGCCGGACCGCGGCCGGGTGCTGCTCGGCGGGGTGCCGCTCGCCCTGCTGCCGGGGGCCGAGCTGGCCCGGGCCCGGGTGCTGCTGCCCCAGGACCCGTACCTGTTCAACGGATCGGTGGGCGAGAACCTGCGCTGGCTGGCGCCGCACGCGTCGGAGCCGGCGGTTGCCGCGGCGGCCCGCGCCCTCGGGGCCGGGCCGCTGCTGGCGCGCCTGGGCGGCACGGCGGGGGCGCTCGACCCGGCCGCGCTGTCGCCCGGGGAGCGCCAACTGGTCGCGCTGGTGCGGGCCTACCTGTCCGAGGCGCGGCTGGTGGTGCTGGACGAGGCGACCCGCCACCTGGACGCGACGGCCGAACTGCGGGTGGAGCGGGCGTTCCGGGAGCGTCCCGGCACCGTCGTCACCATCACCCACCGGCCCGGCCCGGCCCGCGGTGCCGACCGGGTGCTCCACCTGGACGGATCGGGCGCCCGGCTGGGCACGCACCGCGGCCTGCTCGCCGAGGTGCCGGCCTACCGGTGGCTGACCGGGGAACCGGAACCCACCGGGGGGATCTGACGCAGGCTCAGACGCCGGGCCGGATCATCAGCTCGCTCAGCGTCCCGTCCGGCGGGAAGTCCAGGACGCCCACCACGGCGGCGGCCACCGACGCGGCGGACAGGCAGGCCTGCGGGACGTACGGCACGCCCAGCGACTCGTGCAGCCTGACCTGCATGGGCGTGTCGACCTCGCCCGGGTAGACCGTGGTGACCCGCAGGCCGTTGCGGTGTTCCTCGGCCCGCAGCGACTCGGCCAACGCCTTGAGCGCGAACTTGGAGGCCGCGTAGCCGCCCAGGCCGGGCGGCGCGTGCAGTCCGGCACCGGAGTTGAGGAAGACCACGTGACCCTGGGCGGCCCGCAGCGCGGGCAGCGCCAGCCGGGTCAGCTCGCCCGGCGCCAGCAGGTTGACCGCCAGGGTGCGTTGCCACACGGCCGGGTCGAACCCGCCGACGGTCCCCGGCTCCAGCACCCCGGCGATGTGCAGCAGCGAGTCCAGCCGGTCGGGCAGGCCCTGCGGTTCCAGCGCGCGGGTCAGTGCGGCGGGTTCGGTGAGGTCGGCGACCACTGTCCGGCTGTCCGGGAACCGGGCGCGCAACTCCCGCGCCCGCGCCGCCGTCCGGGCCAGCAGCCACAATTCGTCGCCCCGGTCGGCCAGCAGCGCGGCCACCGCGGCGCCGATCCCGGAACCCGCGCCGGTGATGAGGTGAACACCCATGTCGGCGCTCCTACCCGCCGCGACCTCGGCGGAACGCCGATTTTCCGCCGAACTCCGTTGTCGAACAGCTGTGTTGACGATTCGTCAGTCAGTTCTGGTCGACCGGCCGGGCGAGGCTGTCGATCCAGGCCGTCAGGCGCCGGCCGCGGCCGGCCATCACCTCGGGGTCGCGCAGCGCGTTGGTGAGCACCGACATGCCCTGGTACGCGGCGACCAGCTCGATCGCCAGGTCGCGGGCGTCGGCCCGGCCGAGGGCCGTGAACTGGGCCTCGGTCCAGTCGATCACGGCTTGCAGGACGGCGGCGGCGGAGCGGTCCAGGCCGTCGTCGCGCTTGTCCAGCTCGGCGGCCAAGGTGCCGAACGGGCAGCCGTACCGGGCGGCCGTCTCGCGCTGCCCGACCCAGCCCTCGATCAGGCCCTTGAGGCGGTCGGCGGGGTCCGGGAGCCGGTCCAACTCGGCGGCCGCGGCGGCGAAGCGGTCGCGGTGGGCGCCGAGGGCGGCCTCGACCAGCTGGTCCTTGGTCTTGAAGTAGTAGTAGACGTTGCCGAGCGGCACCTCGGCGGCGGCGGCGATGTCGCCGAGCGTGGTGCGCTCCACGCCCTGGCGGTGGAACACGTCGGCGGCGGCCGCGGCGAGCCGTTCGCGCTTGCCGCCGCGCGGCGCCCTGGGGGCAGCTGGTGAGTCAGTCACCTGACTCACCATAGACATCGGTGGCCCCGCCCGCTACTGTCGGATTCAGTTAGTCAACTGACTCAGTACTGAAGAGGGCTCATTTCCGTTGGGGGAGAACCATGATCGTTGTCACCGGTGCCACCGGGAACGTCGGCCGGACCCTGGTGCGGCTGCTCGCCGGGGCCGGACACCCGGTCGTCGCCGTGGCCCGCCGGATCGGCGCGACCGACGTGCCCGCCGGAGTGCGGGCCGTCGCCGCCGACCTCGCCGACCCGGCGAGCCTGCGGCCGGCGCTCACCGGCGCCGACGCCCTGTTCCTGCTGGTCGCGGGGGAGGATCCGGCCGGACTGCTGGACCAGGCGCGGCAGGCCGGGGTCACCCGGGTGGTGCTGCTCTCCAGCCAGGGGGTGGGCACCCGGCCCGGCGGCGCCTACGCGCACGCCGCCGGCTTCGAGCGGGCGGTGGCCGCCGGTGGGTTGGAGTACACCGTGCTGCGCTCCGGCGGGCTGGCGTCCAACGCCTTCGCCTGGGCCGAGCCGATCCGCGCCCACCGCACCGCTGCCGCCCCGTTCGCCGAGGTCGCACTGCCGTTCGTCGACCCGGACGACGTGGCCGCGGTGGCCGCCGCGGTGCTCACCGGTGACGGGCACCAGGGCGCCACCTACGTGCTGACCGGACCGGCGGCCACCACGCCCCGCCAGCGCGCCGCGGCTCTCGCGGCCGCGATCGGGGAGCCGGTGGCGTTCGTCGAGCAGACCCGCGAGCAGGCGCACGCGCAGCTGTCCGCGGTGCTGCCCGCCCCGGTGGTCGAGGGCACGCTGGCCATCCTGGGCGAGCCCACCCCGGCCGAACAGGCCGTCAGCCCGCACGTGGCGCAGATCCTGGGCCGCCCGGCCGCGCCGTTCGCCGCCTGGGCCGCCCGCAACGCCGCCGCCTTCCGCTGACGCCGGGTCACGGGCCGGGTCGGCCGCTGACGCTACGTCAGGGGACGGGGCCTGCCGCGCCGCGGCTGAAAGTTTCGCGGAATCCCCGCCGCTCGGCCCTGGCGGGGCAGCGGCAACGGGTCGGACCGTTGACGACCGGTGGCGCCCCGGTCGACCCTCGGGTCACCGTCGGCGGTCCGCGCCCGCCCTCATCCGCGATGCTCCGACGGCTCCACCCGTCGAGAGGAGCACCTCCATGCGCTTGCGGCCCCCACCGAGCAGGCGGCGCCTGCCCGCCGCCCTGGCCGGCCTGGCCCTGCTGGCCGTCGGCCCGCTCTGCAGCACCGCACCGACCGCCGGCGCGGCCGCGGCCGCCACCAGCGCCGTCACGGTGAGCGTGAACGCCGCCCAGGCCCTCGCCACCGTCCCCGCCACCGGGATCGGCACCAACGGCTCGGTCTACGACAGCAAGCTGACCGACGCCGCCGTGCCCGGCCTGCTCAAGCAGGCCGGCGTCGGCCTGGTCCGCTTCCCGGGCGGCAGTTCGTCCGACAGCTACAACTGGAAGACCAACAGCGACCTCACCTACGGCACCCAGGCGGTCGACTTCGACCACTACGCCACGATGCTCCAGCAGTCCGGGGCCCAGGGCATGGTGACGGTCAACTACGGCAGCGGCGACACCATCGGCGCAGCCGAGAGCCCGGCCGAGACCGGCGCCCAGCTCGCCGCCGACTGGGTGCGCTACGCCAACGTCACCCACACCTACGGGATCAAGTACTGGGAGATCGGCAACGAGATCTACGGCAACGGCACCTACAGCGCCGACTGGGAGACCGACAAGCACTGCGCGAGCGGCAGCAGCCCGGCCAACTGCGGTCCGGCGGTGTACGCGCAGAACGTCAAGGCGTACATCGCGGCGATGAAGGCCGTCGACCCGACCATCCAGGTCGGCGTGGTGCTCACCGCACCGGGCAACTGGCCGGACGGCGTCACCTCGGCCGGCAGCCCGCAGCCCTGGAACCAGACCGTGCTGACGGCGCTGGCCGGGCAGATCGGCTTCGCCGACGTCCACTGGTACCCGCAGAACCCGAGCAGCGTCACCCCGCCCGGGCCGACCGACGCGGGCCTGCTCGCCGACTCCGCGCAGATCCCCGGCATGGTCTCCACCCTGCGCTCGCAGCTCGGCCAGTACGCGGGCGACAGCACGGTGCCGATCATGGTGACCGAGACCAACTCGGTCTCCTCCAACCCGGGCAAGCAGACCGTCGGCCTGGTCAACGCGCTCTTCCTGCCGCAGGACTACCTCGGCTGGCTGGCCAACGGCGTGGCCAGCGTGGACTGGTGGCAGATCCACAACGGCATCGTGACCGGCGGCGACAACGGCTCCGCGCTCTACGGCTCGGCCGGCTACGGCGACTACGGCATGCTGGCGGACGGCAGCTGCGGCACCGTCGGCGGCGCCCAGCTGTGCGAGCCGGCCGCCGACACGCCGTTCCCCGCCTACAACGGCATGACGCTGCTCAGCCGCTTCGTCCACCCGGGCGACACCCTGGTCGCCACCAGCTCCAGCCAGTCCCTGCTGCAGTCCTACGCGGTCAGGGCCGCCGACGGCTCGCTGCGGGTGCTGCTGGTCAACGACGACCCGGCCACCAGCTACCAGGTCGGCCTCGGCTACGCCGGGTTCACCCCGGCCGCCGGCGTGCCGACGGTCACCACCATGGCCGGACCCACGGCCGCGCTGACCACGGCGAGCGCGGGCACGGCCGGCTCGCAGACCGTCGCGCCGTACAGCGCGGTGCTGCTCACACTGGCGCCGGGCAGCACCGTGACCCCGCCGACCACCCCGGGCACCCCGACCGCCTCGGCCGTCACCAGCGCCTCGGTGAGCCTGAGTTGGGCCGCGTCCAGCAGCGCCGCGGGCCTGGCCGGCTACGACGTGGTGCAGGTCGCGGGCGGCGCCGAGACCGTGCTGGCCTCGCCGACCGGCCCGAGCGCGACCGTGACCGGCCTGAAGCCGAGCACCGCCTACACCTTCGCCGTCTACGCCAAGGACACCGCGGGCAACCGCTCGGCCCGCTCCGGCACCGTCACGGTGACCACGGCGCCGGCCGGCGGGGGCAGCTCCTGCAAGGTGGCCTACTCGGTCAACGACTGGGGCAGCGGCTTCACCGCCACCCTGGTGCTCACCAACACCGGCAGCACCCCGGTCAACGGCTGGACGCTCTCCTTCGGCTGGCCCGGCAACCAGCAGCTGAGCAACGGCTGGAACGCCGCCTGGACCCAGTCGGGCAGCACGGTGACCGCCACCAGCCTGTCCTACAACGGCACCCTCGCCCCGGGCGCCGCCACCACGGTCGGCTTCAACGCCGCCTACTCGGGCGCCAACCAGGCCCCGAGCGGCTTCACCCTGAACGGCGCGACCTGCAGCTGAGTGTGCTGGAGCGCCCAGTTGGCCGTGGAGTGGTCGATCCGGCCGACTGGGCGCTCGGCGAAGTGGCCGTCCGGCCGGGCGGGAACCGCCCGAGCGGCGTCAGGCGTCGATCGGACGCAGCACCGCGTAGTACGCGAACGGCGGACCGTACAGCCGGGCGACCCGCAGCCCGGCTCCCTCCGCCAGGCCGATCAGCGAGGACGGCCGGATCTGGTGCCGGTCGAAGAACTCGCCGACCACCAGCCGCCCGAACGGCTTCAGCGCCCTGCGCAGCTCGGCCAGCGTACGCGCCGGATCCGGGATCTCGCCCAGTGCCGTCACCAGGTATGCCGCATCGAACGAGCCGTCCTCAAAAGGAAGTTCATGTGCACCGGCGCAGTTCGGCACGATGTTGTCGACGCCCTGCTCCTTGGCCCGGCGGCCCACGTGGTCGAGCATCTCCTGCTGGATGTCCAGGATGTCCAGCCGGCCGTTCGGGCCCAGCTGCGGTGCGACGTGCAGCGACTGCAGGCCGGTTCCGGGGCCGATCTCCAGGATCCGCTCGCCCTCCCGGGGCTGCAGCACGTGGTCCAGGCGCTTCAGGGTCAGGAACGGCAGTGGCAGGTCGAGCAGCCAGCGCTGGGAGTACGGGTACGGCGCGGAGTCGGTGAACCACCAGGTGGCGACGGCGGCTGCAGCCCCTGCGCCGATCAGTGCCCGCGAATGCCTCAACGTTCCTCCCTCTGGCGCCCGCCCCTCGGGCACGACATCAGCCTGTCGTCCGCGGGCGCCCGAGGCAGTAGCACTCCTGCCAGAGTTGAGGGTGGTGCCAGGTACACCCTCACCGATCAAGAGGGGTGAGGACCTCCTGATGCGCGCCGTCCAGGACCAGGCCGTTGTCCCACCGGACCCGCACCGTCGCCAGGTCGCGCCCCCGGTGCGCGGCCCAGACCGGCTCCAGCTCGGCGAGTTCGGCCACCAGGCGGTCGCGGCTCGCCTGCGGCATGGTGTGCCCGTAGTCGTCGAACAGCCCCTTCAGCCGCTGGTACTCGCGGACCTGTGCGCCCTCCGGCAGCTCCCCGTCCACCCGCTCGACGGTGCCCTCGATCCCGGCCCCCAGCGAGAGGAACCCGACGAGGGTTCCGGGCTCCCCGGCGACCGCCCCGCCGATCGCCAGGTCCGCCGCCAGCCGGACGCGCCGGCCCTCCTGCAGGGTCATCGGTGTGCTGCCTCTCCGTCACGGTCCGCCGCCGCGGGCCCGGTCGGCGCGCGGCACCGGCCATTATCCGCCGGTCCGGTCGGACGGTCGGGAGCGGCTCGTCTACGATCGGGAGCCATGGCTGTGGACATGGACGACGTGGCGCGCTTCGAGGCGTTCCGGCCCCGGCTGGAGGCCATCGCCTACCGCCTGCTCGGCTCGGCGAGCGAGGCGGAGGACGCCGCGCAGGAGACCTATCTGCGCTGGCAGGGCGTCGACGTCGACCAGGTCGAGGTGCCGGAGGCCTGGCTCACCAAGGTCGTCACCAACCTGTGCCTCAACCAGCTGTCGTCGGCCCGGGCGCGCCGGGAGACCTACGTGGGGCAGTGGCTGCCCGAGCCGCTGTTCGCCGGGGACCCGATGCTCGGCCCGGTCGACACCGTCGAGCAGCGCGAGTCGGTCTCGTACGCGGTGCTCGCGCTGATGGAGCGGCTGACCCCCAACGAGCGGGCGGTGTACGTGCTGCGGGAGGCCTTCGACTACCCGCACCAGGAGATCGCCGGGATCCTCGACATCACCGAGAGCGCCAGCCAGCAACTGCTGCACCGGGCCAAGAAGCACGTCGCCGCGGGCCGGGTGCGCACCGAGGTCGAGGCCTCGGTCGCCCGGCGGGTGGTCGAGGAGTTCCTGGTGGCCGCCACCAGTGGCCGGACCGAGCCGCTGGTGCGGCTGCTCACCGAGGACGCGGTCTCGATCGGCGACGGCGGCGGCAAGATCCCGGCCCGGGCCAGGACGGTCGAGGGGGCGGCGGCGGTCGCGAAGTTCCTGCGCGGCCTGTTCAAGCCCGGCCCGGCCAAGCGCGCCCTGGTCGGCGGCACGGCGGAGGTCTACGTCGCCGTCGCCAACGGCGCCCCCGCGGCCGTCGCGGTGGTGGCCGGCCGGGTCGTCGGCGTCATGACCCTGGAGGTCACCGCCGAGGGCGTCGTCGCGATCCGCAACCAGGTGAACCCCGACAAGCTCGACCGCGCCAGCGTGCGGTGGGCGGCGGCCGATCACGGGGAGCCGCTGCTCACGGCCTTCTGAGCGATGTGAGCCGGCTCACAGTGCGGTCCTGTCAGGTACCGGCGGGCTGTCCGGTTCAAGGGGTGAGAACCCCACCAGACAGGAGCAGGGACATGCAGCAGCACCGCGTCGTCGTCCTCGGAGCCGGGTACACCGGAGCGGTCGCCGCCGGGCGGCTCGCCAAGCGGTTGCACCGCGAGGACGTCGCCATCACCCTCGTGAACGCCGAACCCGACTTCGTCGAGCGGGTCCGGCTGCACCAGCTGGCGGTTGGTCAGGAGCTGCGGCCGCGGCCGTTCCGGGAGATGTTCGCGGGCACCGGCGTCGAGCTGAAGCTGGCGCGGGTCACCGCGCTCGACGTCGAGCGCCGGACCGTCGCCGTCGACGGTGAGGCCGGTGCCGAGGAGCTGGCCTACGACACGCTGGTGTACGCGCTCGGCAGCGGCTGGGACGACCAGGGCGTGCCGGGCGTGGCCGAGCACGCCCACCACGTGGCCGGCCGGTCCGGGGCGCTGCGGCTGCGCGCGCGGCTGGCCGGCCTGGCCGCCGGGGAGCCGGTGGTGGTGGTCGGCGGCGGGCTCACCGGGCTGGAGGCGGCGAGCGAGATCGCCGAGGCCCGCCCGGACCTGCGGGTCGCGCTCGCCGCCCGCGGCGGCCTGGGCGACTGGCTCGCCCCCAAGGGGCGCCGGCACCTGCGCGAGGTCTTCGACCGGCTCGGCATCACCGTGCACGAGCAGGCCGCCGTCACGGCCGTCGAGGCCGACCGGGTCGCCACCGCCGACGGCGGCAGCCTGCCCGCCGCGGTCACCGTGTGGACCACCGGCTTCGCGGTCCACCCGATCGCCGGGGCGACCACCTTGGAGGTCACCGACGCCGGCCGGATCGTGGTGGACGCGACCATGCGCTCGGTCTCCCACCCCGACGTGTACGCCGTCGGCGACGCGGCGCTGGCCGCCGGCCCCGGGGACAAGCCGCTGCGGATGTCCTGTGCCTCGGGCCTGCCCACCGCCTGGCAGGCGGCCGATGCCATCGCGGCCCGGCTGACCGGCGGGAAGGTGCCGCAGGTGCCGATCCGCTACTTCAACCAGTGCGTCTCGCTGGGCCGCAAGGAGGGCGTGATCCAGTACGTGACCGCCGACGACCGGGCCCGGCGGGCGGCCGTGACCGGCCGGTTCGCCGCCCGCTACAAGGAGTTCGTCTGCAAGGGGGCGGCCTGGAGCGTCGCCCACCCCACGCTCGGCCTGCCGACCCGGCGCCGCCGGGTGCTGCCGGCCCCGGCCCGGGCGGGTGCGGCCGTCGGGGCGACGGCCTGAACTTCACCGTGCCCCGGTGGGCTGCTCGCCGTTCACCCCCCGGGGCCGGGAGGGTGCGGGGCACCCGCCTAGGGTAGGTGTCCGTGCCCTTCACGCTGAGTCATCCCGCCGCCGTCCTGCCCCTGGTGCGCGACGGGCGGGGCCGGGGACGGCTGGTCGGGTCGGCGCTCGTGCTCGGGGCGATGGCGCCGGACGTGCCGTACTTCGCCGGGGCCTTCGCGTGGGGGGACCTGGCGCACGAGTGGCGGGCGGTGCCGACCCTGGACGTGGCGATCACCCTGCTGCTGGCCGGGGCGTGGCACCTGGTGCTGCGCGCGCCGCTGACGGCTCTGCTGCCCGCCCGCTGGGCGGGCGCCGTCGGACGGCTGGCGGGGGCGTGGACCGGGCGGCTCTCCTGGGGCGGGGCCGGGTGGTTCGCGCTGTCGGCCGCGATCGGTGCGGCCACCCACGTCGGCTGGGACGGGTTCACCCATCCCGGGCGGTTCGGCACCAGGCTGCTGCCGGTGCTGCAGAGCGGCCGGGTCCTCGGCGAACCGCCGTACGCCGTCCTGCAGTACAGCTGCTCGGTGGTCGGGCTGCTGGTGCTCGGGCGGTCGGTGGCGCGCGAGCTGCGCCGGGCCGCGGCCGCCGCGGCGCCCGCGCCGGTCGTCGGTGCGGCCACCCGGCGGCTGGTGCTCGGGCTGGTCCTGGCGGTCGCGGTGCTCGGCGCCTGGATCCGGATGCTGCAGTGGGACCGGCCCGGCCTGCCGCTGCTCTCGGTGCTCCCGGTGCTCGCCTTCGGCGCGGTGGCCGGCGCGGCCGGCGCGCTCGGGCTGTACGCACTCGTCGCCACCGTGCGGGCCGCGCGCGCCTGACCGGGGGTCAGGGCGCCTGCGGCGCGGGGTGGGCGGCGAAGAAGGACCAGAACTCGCCGGTGGCGTCCAGCGCGGTGGACGGCGGGTCCAGGCCGAGCAGCCGCTCGGCGGCCGTGCGGGGCGCGCCGCCCGGCCACTGGTGCCCGGCGCCGTCGACGGTGACCAGCTCGACGGCGCGGCCCTGCGGGCAGCTGCCGGCGAGCCGGGTGACCGGGCCCTCGGTGCTGCTGGTCGGCGCGGCGCACCGGTCCACGGCGCGCCACCGGTCCACGACGGCGGGCACGGCCGGACCGTCGATCCGGGCGAACCCGTTGCCGGGGCCGCCCCGGTACGGAACGTTCTGGTCGGCCGTGCCGTGGATGTGCAGCACCGAGACGGGTGCGGGCGTCGGGCACGGGCCGAGCAGCGTCGCGGAGTCGGGGCCGACGGCGGCGAACAGGCGGGTGTCGCAGGCCAGTCGGTAGGCCATCATGCCGCCGTTGGAGATGCCGGTGGCGTAGACCCGGCGCGGGTCCACCGCCAGTCGGTGCCCGACGTCGGCCACCACCGCGCTGACGAAGGCCACGTCGTCCACGCCCTGGGCGGCGGGCTGTCCGCAGCAGCCGCCGCCCACCGCCCAGGCGTGGTCGACGCCGTCGGGATAGGCGACGGCGAAGGCGTGCCGGTCCGCCTCGGCGTCCCAGCCGTAGGCCTGCTCGGCCTGCCCGGCACTGCCGAATCCGCCGTGCAGCATCACCACCAGCGGGACCGGCCGCCCGGTCGGCAGCCCCGCCGGGACGTGCAGCAGGTAGCTCCGGTCCCGGCCGCCGCTGCGCAGCCGGTGCGCCGACGAGGCGGGGGCGGCGTGCCGGGCGGTGCAGCCGGTCGTCGCCAGCGCGAGCAGCACCGCCAGGAGCACGGTCCACCTGCTCCGGCGCGGCCCGCGGTCCGCACCGCCGTCCACTCTTCGCGTCATGCGCCGACGGTAGCGGCAGGTCCTGGGGAGCCGCCGGGAATCCGCCGGGTCCGCGCCCCGCCGGCGGGGTGACCTCGCGGCGCGCGTCCCGCGGGCCGGGCGGGCGGTGCCGCAGGCTCGGCATGTGGGGGAACGGGTGGGCGCCGCGGGGGAGTGGGTGGTTGGGGTGCAGGTTGAAGAGGACCGGGTGGAAAATCAGTTGCAAAATGGTGTTCAACCCCGGCGGGGACGCGGGGA
>NZ_JBHYKG010000239.1:0-13629 GCF_042741245.1 Kitasatospora sp. NPDC058965 | reverse complement strand
CCCAGGCAGCGTTCGGGCTGCCGTAGGTCTCGTTCATGTACTGCAGCGCCCAGCGGATCTGGGTGGCCGGGTTGGTCGCCCAGTCGGAGCCCGCGGAGGCCATCTTGTTGCCGGGCAGGGCCTGCGGCAGGCCGTAGGCGCCGGAGCTCGGGTTGGTGGCGGTGATGTTCCAGCCGCTCTCGTGGGTGATGATCTGCTCGAACGAGGCCAGCTGGTCGGCCGGGACGATCGAGGCGGCCAGCGCCTTGAGCGAGGCGACGGAGTTGTCCACCGGGGCCGCGACCGTGGTGGCGGTCAGCTGGGTGCGGCTGGCCGAACGGCTGGCGGCCTGGGTGTTGCCGGAGCCCTGGGCGGACGAACCGGTGGAGGACTTGCTCGCCGAGGAGTTGGTCGACGGCGCGGCCGGCTTGGCCGGGGCCGGGGCCGGCTTCGGGGCGGGGGCCTGCGCCGGGGCCTGGGCCGGGGCGGCCTGGGCGGTGGCGCCGGACAGCACCAGGTGCTGGCCCGGGTAGATCAGGTTCGGGCCCGAGGTCAGCACCGACTTGTTCATGTCGTACAGCTTCTGCCAGCCGCCCTGCACGTTGTGCGCGGTGGCGATCTTCGACAGCCAGTCACCCTTCGCCACGGTGTAGGTCTCGGGCGCGGCGGTCTGGGTGGCCGCGGCCGGGGCGGCGGTCGTGGCGGCAGCCTGCGGGGCGGCCTGAGCGGCGTGCACCGGGGCGGCAGCGGCGACGGTGTGCACCGGCGCGGCCTGGTGGGCCGGGGCGGCGGAGGCGCCGGTGGCGGCGATCACGGGCAGGCCCGCACCGACGCCGGCCACGACGGCGGCGGCGACGACGCGCTTGAGGGTGGTGCGGCTGGGCAGGCTGGGACGACCGTTGACGGACATCATGATGAGCTTTTCCTCTCCCACGCCTACGAGGTGAGCTGTCGGATTCGGGCTGGAGTTGCCCGGCCGCGCAAGCGCGGCTTCACCCCAAGCCCCGCCCGGTGGACACCGGGTGGGGCGACTTACCTGTGGTTCCCCCGCTCCTGCCGTGGTGCTGTCTAAGGCACGTGCTCGCTCGGTCCGGCGGCAGGACTCGGCGTTCCGGAGAGCGAGGTTCGTGTGGAGACGAACGAGAAGCACCGTAAGCGGGCCGATGGCCCTACCACAAGCCGATGTGAGCTGTCTCATGTTCGGCCTCAAGGATCGATAACGATCCGGCCGACGCGTTTGACGCCCCGTCAGTCCTGCGGCAGGGCCAGTGACCTGGCTCACAGTCCCCGCGGCCATCCACGGCCGGTCGGCCCTGCACGGCCCGCCGGCCTACATGGCCTGCCAGCCCTGCGGGTCCACGCCGCCCGGCACCGCCTCGGCCGGCCCGTACGGCTGCCGGGTCAGCACGAAGCTGCCCAGGTCGAGGTGGCTGACCGTGCCGTCCGGGCCGTGCACCACCCGCAGCGGCTCGCCCGCGTAGTAGCCGTCCAGGCCGGTCCAGGTGCCGTCCGGCTCGGGGCGGAACCGCGAGGTGCGGACCGCTCCGGACAGCTCCACCAGCTCCAGGTGGCGCTCGGCCCGCAGCTTCAGGGCGAGCGGGGCGGGCCCCCAGTACCAGGGCCCGGTCAGCGCCAGCAGCGCCGGATCCACCTGCGGCAGCGGCCGCCAGGGCTCGGGGAAGCACGGCTCGCGCTCGGCCACGATCCGGATCAGGTCGGCGGCCACCGCCGAGGTGCCGGCGCCCGAGGTCGCGTTGGCCAGGGCGACGGCCGCCACGTCCTCCTCCGGGCAGAGCCAGAACCCGGCCAGGAACCCGGGCATCGATCCGCCGTGCCCGACCAGCAGCCGGCCGTCCCGGCGCGCCAACTGCAGGCCCAGGCCGTAGCCGGCGTTCCAGTCGCCGTCCGGCGCCACTGCCGGGCGCCGCATCTCGGCGAGCGTCTCGGCGGCCAGCACCTTCCCGTCCCCGGCGGTCAGGAAGACCGCCCACCTGCACAAGTCGGCAGCCGTGGACCAGAGTTGGCCGGCCGGAGCCATCGCCCCGGTGTCGGCCGGCGGCTCGGGCAGCAGCACGTCCGCCCAGGGGTGCACCGCGAAGCCGCCCGCGTGCGGGGCCTGCGGCAGCATCGTGGTGCGGGTCATGCCGAGCGGCTCCAGCACCTCCTGGCGCAGCACCTCGCCCCACGGCTGCCGGCGCAGCCGTTCCACCAGCGCGCCCAGCAGGGCGTAGCCGGGGTTGGAGTAGTGGAAGCGCTCGCCGACCGGGTGCCGGAACGGCTGCTCCTCCAGCAGGTCGGACAGCTCCGGGCGGAGCGCGCCCGGCGTCCGCTCCCACCAGGGCCCGGGCGTCTCGGAGGAGAGTCCGGCCGCGTGGCAGAGCAGTTCGCGGATGGTGGCGCGGCCCGCGGCGGTGCCGGGCAGGTGCTGCTCCAGCGGGTCGGCCAGGTCCAGCAGGCCCTCGTCGCGCAGCCGCAGGACCAGCACGGCGGCGAAGGTCTTGGAGATCGAACCGATCCGGTACTGCACGTCGGCGTCCGGGGCATGGCCGTCGATCATGCTGCGGGCCCCCGACCAGACCATCCGGCCGTCGCGCACCACCGCGCCGACCATCGAGGGGGTCCGGCCCTGTGCCTGGCCGACCGCCAGGCGGTGCAACAGGGCTCTGCGGGTCTCGGGCAGCAGCGCCCCGGGCAGCAGGTCCGGCTGGGCCCCGCCGTTGGTGGCCAGCAACTCGTCCGACTGGTCGGGCATCTGATCTCGCATTCGCTCGGGCGGAGTGGCGAACTTCGACGATACCCGGGCCTGACCTGCACAGCTCAGGATTTTGCACGGGACATCCAACCGCTGTGGGGCGAGGGCCGGATATGCTTCCCCCGGCCGCCAGGGGAGGCGGTTTGACGAAGAGTCACGGGGACGAGGGTGAAGCGGTGCAGCACGAGCTGACGGACCTGCAGACCGACCGGCCGCACCCGGCGCGGATATACGACTACTGGCTCGGCGGCAAGGACAACTTCCCGCCGGACCGGAAGGCCGCCGAGCACGCGATCAGCGTCTCCGCGGACATCCCCGCCGCCGCCCGGGAGAACCGCGCCTTCCTGCAGCGCGCGGTGCGGATGATCGCCGGCACCGGGATCCGGCAGTTCGTCGACATCGGCGCCGGCCTGCCCTCGCCCGGCAACGTGCACGAGGTGGCGCAGTCGGTCGACCCGGACAGCCGGGTGGTCTACGTGGACAACGACCCGATCGTGCTCACCCACGGCCGGGCGCTGCTCGCCGACAACCGCAGCACCACCGTGTTCACCGGGGACGTGCGCAAGCTGGACGAGCTGTTCGACCACCCCGAGCTGCAGGCCCTGGTGGACTTCGAGCAGCCCGTCGCGGTGCTGCTGGTCGCGGTGCTGCACTTCGTCAGCGACGAGGAGGCGCACCGCGCGGTGCGCCAGGTGCTGGAGCGGGTGCCGGCCGGCAGCTACCTGGTGCTCTCGAACAGCACCCACGAGGGCAACCCCGAGCGGGCCGCCGAGGCCGCCAAGACCTGGGACAAGACCGAGACCCCGATCCGGCTGCGCACCCGGGACCAGGTGGCCGCGTTCTTCGAGGGCTGGGAGTTGCTGGAGCCGGGCGTGGAGTTCGTCCCGCTCTGGCGCCCGGACGGGTCGACCGACGGCACCACCCGGTGGATGTACGCGGCGGTCGGCCGCAAGGCCTGACGGCGGTTGTGGGGCGGAGGGCCCGGCGGCGGCGGGTCGGAGGGCCCGGCTGCGGTGCCGGGACGCCGGGCCCGACAGCGGTGGCGGGCCCGGGTCGCGCCGGTAGGGTGACCCGGATGAGACGCAGGAAGAGGCCGGTCGCACCCCTGCCGCAGCGGTTCGGGGTGGACCCGGTGCAGGTCCGGATGCCGCAGGACGGCAGCTGGCCCACGATCGGGCAGTACCTGGTGCACCGGCTCCCCGACGGGGTCGACGCGCGGCTGGCCGAGATGCTGCGGGACGGCGAGATCCTCGGGCCGGACGGTCCGATCGACGCCACCACGCCCTACTTGCCCGGCGCCAGCGTCTGGTTCCACCGGGACCTGCCCGCCGAGCCGACGGTCCCGTTCCCGCTCACCGTGGTGCACCGGGACGAGAACATCCTGGTGGTGGACAAGCCGCACTTCCTCGCCACCACCCCGCGCGGCAGCCACGTGGTGCAGACCGCGCTGTCCCGGCTGCGGCACGAGCTCGCGCTGCCCGAGCTCAGCCCGGCGCACCGGCTGGACCGGCTGACCGCCGGACTGGTGCTCTTCGTGGTCCGCCCCGGTGCGCGCGGCGCCTACCAGGGGCTGTTCCGCGAGCGCCTGGTGCGCAAGGAGTACCTGGCGGTGGCCCGGTTCGACCCCGGGCTGGCACTGCCGCGCACGGTGCGCAACCGGATCGTCAAGGAGCGCGGCGTGATCGCCGCCCACGAGGAGGCGGGCCCGGTCAACGCGGAGAGCCGGATCGAGCTGCTGGAGCGCCGCGGCCCGCTCGGGCTGTACCGGCTGGAGCCGCACACCGGCCGCACCCATCAGCTGCGCCTGCACATGTGCTCGCTCGGCCTGCCGCTGCTCAACGATCCGGTGTACCCCGAGGTGCTGCCGGCGGCCGACCCGCAGGACTTCCGGAACCCGCTCCAACTGCTCGCCAACCGACTGGAGTTCACCGATCCGCTGACCGGTCGCGAGGTCTGCCTGCAGTCCGGGCGTACGCTCGCGGCATGGGTGTGAGCTGTGTCATAGCAGGCGGTCCTGACTTGTTCCGGCCGGGCCGGCTGCCTAGCCTGCTCCAATCGCTCGCGGCTCGCGAGCACCGCCGACGGGACGCCGAATCCCGTCCACCCGTCGGCGGCGGACCCAGCAACGACACGGACGGGAGCGGGGGAACCAGGTAAGCGCCCGGTCTCACGTTCCCGCGTGCGGCCAGGCTTGGGGTGAAGCCGCTCCCACGGCGGCCGGGCTACTCGGCCCGAACCCGACAGCTCACCTCGCAGGCGTCACAGAGGACCCTGCCATGCGCATGCAGCTCCATGCCCGGCGGCGACGCGGTGCCCACCGCGCGGCCGGCCGCACCCGCTACCCCGTGGTACCCGGACGGATCGGCGCCGTCGCCGGATCCGCCGTCATCCTGCTGACCGCCCTCGGCAGCGCCCAGGCCGACGCCAGCACGCCCCGCGTCGTGGAGGACCGGCTCACGCCGAGCACCTTCGCCGCCGACACCCCGGGCACCGCCGCGCTGACCGTGCACTCCGCCGCCTGCCTGACCGCGCGCTCCCTCGGAGTGGCGGTGCGCAGCGCGAACGGGGCGAACTTCGACTTCCCGGGGGCGGCGCACGGGGTGCGGGTCTGCTCGGACGGGGTGAGCCTGACCACCGGCGCCCGGACGCTGCCGGCCGGCACGTACCGCGAGTTCGGGTACTGGCAGGACTCGGCCGGGCGGTACCACAACCTGCCTGCTCAGACGCTGACGGTGGGGAAGGCGGTGACGCCCTCCCCGTCCCCGTCCCCCTCCTCGTCGCCGAGCGCCGGCCCGAGCCAGAGCCCCACCGCGAGTGCCACGCCGTCCGCGTCCGCCACGCCGACCCCTTCGGCCTCGCCCACGGCTGCGGGTACCCCCACGGCGGCGCCCACGCCCACGCCGACCGCTACGGCGACCACCGGCTCGCCCAGCCCGTTCGCGACGCCGACCCCGACCCCGACGCCGTCGTCCACCCCCACCGGCACGCCCAGCTCGACCCCCAGCCCGAGCAGCACCGGCCCCGCCCCCACCTGGTCCGAGGACTTCGCCGGCGAGAACGTGCCGCTCGGCAGCTGGACCGGCTGCTCGGCCAACGGGCCCGTCCAGAACAGCCACTGCACCGGTCTGCCCGCAGGGGTGGACGCCAAGTGGTGGGCCTACCCGAGCGGCTGGCAGGACACCTCCAAGAACGGCACCTACGACCCGTCCAAGACCCTGTCCATCGCCAACGGTCAGATGAACATCCACCTCAACCGGGACAACGCCGGCACCTGGGTGGCCGCGCCGCTGCCCAAGCTCCCCGGCGCGGTGGGCAAGGACGGCGGTGTGCAATACGGGAAGTTCGAGATCACCTGGAAGGCCACTTCGGCCGCCGGCTTCAAGACCGCCTTCCTGCTCTGGCCGGACGGCGATGTCTGGCCGCAGAACGGTGAGATCGACTTCCCCGAGGGCAACCTGAACGGCAACATCTCCGCGTTCATGCACCGCCAGGGCGCCACCTCCGGCTCCGACCAGGACGCCTACGGGACCTCGGTGGCCGAGGCCGGCACCTGGCACACCAGCACCATCGACTGGGAGCCGAACAGCCTGACCTTCTCGCTGGACGGCAAGGTGATCGGCCACTCCACCAGCGCCGTCCCGTCCGGCCCGATGCACTGGGTGCTCCAGGCCGAGACCTCCATCGGCGGCGCGGTGCCGTCGGTGGGCAGCTCGGCGGACATCAGCATCTCCTCGGTGAAGTACTGGAAGGCGGGCTGACCGACCACCCGTTGACGCGCGACCGGGCGCTGCACTGCACTGCGCAGCGCCCGGTCGGCGTGGTCGGTGCGCGCCGCCCCGGTCGTCCTCCCGCTCCGCTCAGCGGGGCCCTCGGCCTGGCTCCGTCAGTCGAGCGAGTACCCGAGGACGCCCTCGGCGAACTGGCCTTCGCAGTTGTAGTCGTTGGAGTCGAAGTGCTCCCCGTTGACCTGGCAGCGCCGCACCACGCGACTCGCCAGGCCGGCCGGCGGGGCGGAGTAGATGTAGCCGAGCTGCCCGAGGTACTGCTGCCCCTCGCAGTTCCCGGCCAGCGAGGTGAAGGTGTCCGTCGCGTTCCACACCTTGCACGAGTACAGCGGCACGGTCCCGGCCACCTGGCCGCTGTAGAGCCAGCCGAGGCTGCCCTCCAGGTAGTAGCCCGCGGGTGCGGACCCGGTGGTGCTGAGGTGCTCCGGGCCGTTGTACCGGTTGAGGTTGACCGTGCCGGGGGCCGGCTGGGTGGCGCACTGCACCTGCGCGGTCGCCTCCCAGGTGCCGCCGGGCGGGAGCTGCGGGGCGGCGGCGCGCGCTGCCGCGTAGGGGCTGTCCAGCCAGGCCTGTGCGGTGCCCAGCGGCAAGCACTGTGCGCTGGAGAACCCGGCCGCCTGGGCCTGGGCGAGCGCGGAGTTGAGCGCCGCTTGCTTGGCCTGGGCCGCGGTGGATCCCGTCGCGTCCCCGTAGTAGTTGGCCTGGCTCGGGGCCGCGGAGGCGGGGATGGCGACGGCCAACAGCAGGGTGCCGGCCGCGGCGGCGGTGCCGAGCAGGCGAGAGAGCGTCCGCACGATTCGTCCTTTCGTCCGCGCGCCGGGCAGGCGGGAGCCGCCCCGGACGAGCGGGATCGGGAGCTGGAGATGGACCCGTTCATGTCAGTTCGAACGTGGAGTCAGCTTGGGGTCGACGATGACGCACCGTCAACTAGTGTGAAAAGTTTCGCCCTCTAAATTTATGTCAGCTAACAGCGTGGGTCGTGGGATGATCGCCGGGTGTCGGACGCCGCGAACCAGGACGAGCTCGCCCAGCTGCGCGAGCTGTTGATCAAGCACCCCCCGATGGCCCGGGCGCTGCCCGCCTTCGAGGTGGCCGACGCCCCCGAGCGGCCGGGCGAGCTGTTCGTCAACTGGCTGCTCGGTGCACTGCGGGCTGGGGTGCCCGACGCCCAGGTGATGGTGCTCGGCACCGCCGGGCCCGACGCGCGCGTGGTGGTGCTGCGCGACGTGGACCCGGGGGAGGGGGCGTGGTGGTTCGCGGGAGACGCGCGCAGCCCCAAGGGCCGCCAGCTGGCGGCCGACCCGCAGGCCTCGCTCACCTTCTACTGGCCGGCGCTGGGCCGCCAGGTGCGGGTGCGCGGCGCGGTGGAGATCGGCGCGCAGGAAGGGACCGAAGAGGCGTTCCGCCTGCTCAGCCCCAACTCGCGCACCGCCGCCCTGGTCGGTCGGCAGAGCGAGCCGCTGGCCGACCCGGCCGAGTTCACCGAGGCCTGGACAACCGCCGCGCAGCGGCTGGCGGCCGAACCGGACACTGTCGCCGAGGGCTACACCCGGTACGCGGTGCGGGCCGGGGAGGTCGAGTTCTGGCAGGGCGCGGCCGACCGCCGACACGTACGACTGCACTACCGCCGGACCGCCGACGGCTGGCAGCGCGAGCTCAGCTGGCCCTGAGCGCCGTCACGGTGGGACCGGACCGGACCGGACCGGACAGCACCGCCGGCACTACAACCCCGCGACCTGGGAATGCGATGTTGAAGGCAGACGCGTGAGCTTCCACCTGCACCTCCGGGCTGTCCCGCCGGCGGAGCTGCGCCCGGGCAGTCCGTGGACAACGGCCTTCATGCTCGCGGCCTGGGGCAACCGGCGGGAGGAGTGCGCCGCGGGGACGGCGGAGTCGATCGAGAAGGACTTCGCGGGCGTCCACCAGCTCTACACCGGCGCCGCCGACGGCCCCGCGGACACGGGGGACCCGAGCGGCCTGCCGATCTTCGGCGGTGAACTCGTTCCCCACGAGGACGGACCACCGTTCCTGATCCTGCACCCGCACCGGGTGGCAGAAGCCGCCGCGTTCCTGAGCGCGGCCGACTTCGACTCACTCTGGGAAGCCGCGGGCACCGCACTCCGTGCCACCGGAGATCCGGAGGTGGACCGAGATCTCTACCTGAGCCACCACCGAGGTCTCGCCGCCTTCTACCGGACGGCCGCCGACACGGGGCACGCGGTCATCAAGGCCTTCTGGTACTGAGACGCCCGGGACGGGAGAAGCGGCGGTTCGGGCTCTGGCCCGGGATGCGGAAAGCCCGGCGCCCCCTTCCCGCCGTGGTGGTGGGGAGGGGGCGTCGGGTTGGGTGAGCCTGGGTCAGCGGTCTCAGATGCTGAGGACCTGGCCCGGGAAGATGACGTCCGGGTTGCTGCCCACGGTCTTGACGTTCTTGCCGTACAGGGCGTCCACGGTGGTGTGGTGGGCGGCGGCGATGGCGCTGAGGGTGTCGCCGCTCTTGACGGTGTAGCTGCCGGTGCCGGTGCTGTTGGTGCTGGTGACGACCTTGTAGGTCTTGCGGTCGGCCTGGTGCTGCTGCGGGGCCTGCTTGGTCACCGGGGCCTGGGCCGGCTGCTGGACGGGGGTGGCGTCCTGGGCCGGGGCCTGCTGCTGCACCGGGGCGGCCTGCTGGGTGGCGGCGCTCTTGGTGCTCGTGGTGGTGCTGCTGGTGGTGCTGGTGGTGTCGACCTGGGCGGGGGCGCCGCCGGCGGTCAGGCCGGCCTTGACCGAGCAGACCGGCCAGGCGCCGGGGCCCTGGTCGGCCAGGACCTTCTCGGCGACGGCGATCTGCTGGGCCTTGGTGGCCAGGTTCGCCTGCGCCGCGTACTGGGTGCCGCCGTAGGCGGCCCAGGTGGAGGAGGTGAACTGCAGGCCGCCGTAGAAGCCGTTGCCGGAGTCGATGCTCCAGTTGCCGGTGCTCTCGCACTGCGCGACCGCGTCCCAGGTGGAGGCCGGGGCGGCCGAGGCCGAGTTCGCCGCGACGAGGCCCGCCACCGGAAGGGCCAGCATCGCGCCGCCCATGACAGCCATCCGGACCCGGTTGCGCTTCGGGGCGAGAGCGGTGGTGGCAGTGGTGGCGGTGGTCTCGTTGCGGAAAGTCAAAGTGATCCCTCTCGACAAGGTCCCGGTGGGCGCACGGAACCACACCCCGTAAGGGGGCTGCTGGTTCACGGTCCGCGTCCTGCGGACGGACGGCGGCGCATCCAACGCCTGCCGTACCGTCCCGGCCACCCGCAAGGAACCCGCACCCCGCCTGAGCGGTGGCGTGTTCCCCGGGCGGTCCCGGGTTGCGCTTGCTGCGCTGAGATCGAAGTTAGGCAACCACCCGCCCGGTATCAACCATTTCGGGATCCGCGCAGGTCAACCCCCGTTACCCGCGGAAACCCAGCCCCCCGAAATGGTCCGGACCAGCGAAAAATGCGCATTCCGGACACCCCGCACCACCCCCGCTGTGACCGACACCACCACCCACCACCCCCAAAACCCCGACTCCCCGCCAGCGCCGCCTCACCCAGAGTCAGATTCCGACCCCCTGGTGGCCCGCACCACACGCCGACGCCCACCGCGGCGACCGGCGGACCGGTCACCGCAGTGGGCGCGGCGTGCGTGCGCGGTGCCGGGGGCCCGGTCAGCCGTGCAGGTAGACGATGCCGAGCTTGGTCAGCTGCCACTGCTGCCCGGCGGCGCCGGTGTTGGCGGCGAGCTCGACCAGCGGGTTGTTCTGGCCGTCCCGGTCACCGCTGAGGGTGGCGACCATGCCCGGTGCCTGGCTGTCGGCCACGGTGTAGCTCCCGTTGCCCGCCGGGCTGAGGATCCAGTGCTGGTTGGCGCCGCCGTTGCAGCCCCACTGCTCCAGCCGGGTACCCGCGCCGGTGGCCTGGCCGGTGGCGTCCAGGCACATGTTCCGATTGCCGCTGAAGTCCAGCTCGAAGCTGCCGCCGGCCTTGGCCTCCAGCACGAAGGACTGGTTCAGGCTGCCGCTCGCCGGATAGGTGATGGCGGCCCGGCCGTTGGTGCTGTCCCCGTAGGTGCCGCCGCCCGCCAGGTCGAGCACCTGCCCGGTGGCCGCGTTGGTCAGCTGGTACCAGGCGCCGTCCTCCGGCGTGTCGGGGAAGGGCTGCCCCGGGGTCAGCGGCAGCACCGAGGTGCCGTCGCCCTGGTTGAGGGTGCAGAAGCCCTCCGCCTGGCTCTGCTGGTAGAAGGCGCCCAGGCAGGCCCCCTCGCCGCGGTAGCCGGCCACCCGCAGGTGGTAGGACTGGCGGATCTCGTTCTCGCAGAGCGACAGGATCCCGATCGGGTAGTCGCAGCCGTTGCGGGTGTTCTCCGACAGGTCGATCACGTCGCCGTTGGTGTACTCGTACGGCGAGCTGGTCCACTCCGCGCAGACCTCGTGGCCGTAGGAGACCCGGCGCTGGTCCAGGAAGCGGACCCCGGGCACCGCCTCGGCGGCCTGCCGCAGCGCGTTGTCGAAGGTGGGCACCACCCAGTTGTGGCCCCAGGCCAGGTCCTCCGGGTAGGCCGGGCAGCCCTGGGCGATCTTGGTGGCGTAGTCGTTGCTGCGGATGTCCGGGGTGATCGGGATGAAGTAGGACTGGTACACCAGCTGGTAGTCGCCGTCCGCGTAGCCGGCCGCCCGCATGGTGTTCCGGATGTCGGTGAGCGCGGCGACCACCTTGGGGACCACCTTGGCGGCCCGCTGGCTGAGCACGGCGCTGCCGATGGTGTCCCGGCAGCCCTGGCCCTTGGGGATCGGGAAGTACTGCCCCAGGCAGCTCTCCATGATCCCGCTGAAGTCGAAGTCGTCGTTGGCGCCGATCGTGACGACCACCATCTTGACGTTGTACTGGGCCGCGGTGCGGGCGAGTTGGGCGTCCTGCTTGGGCTCGCCGAAGTCGCCGCTGCCGCCCCCGGTGACCTGGGCCAGGGTCGGGTCGCTGACCAGGTCGCCGGTCTGCGCGCCGGAGCAGGCCAGGTCGACCGGGGTCAGCCCGGTCAGGCCGGTGTCGAACACCTCCGACTGGGGGTGCCGGTGGCAGTAGTCCGTGGGGCCGTCGGTGCCGGCGAAGTAGCCGTCGCTGGTGTCGGTACCGGCGCCCTCGCCGGATATCGCGCTGTCGCCCAGCGAGACGATCGCGGCCGGGAGCCCGGCCCTGGGGGCGGGTGCGCCGGTCGCACGGGCCGGGGCGGCGCCCGCGGCCAGGCCGAGGGCGGCGACCAGGCCGGCCACGGCCAGCAACGCGCCGGGGGGACCTGCGGTGAGTCTCCTGATCACGCATGACTCCTAGGAGGGTGGGGGTGCGGAGCAGTGCTGTGAGCGGGTTCACATCGTAGGTACTGACAAGTACGTCAACAAGGCTGCGGGCCAATAAACTTGAGTGATACTCATGTCTCACCCCCGGCCCACGCAAAAGCCGCCGCCCGGCTCCCCAGGAGGAGAGGTGCCGGGCGGCGGCTCAGCTGCGGACGGCTCAGCCGTTGTTGACGCAGGTGTTGCCGAACGCCGGGTTCAGCAGACCGATCACGTTGACGCTGTCGCCGCACACGTTGACCGGAACGTGCACCGGGACCTGGACCAGGTTGCCCGAGAGGACACCGGGGGAACCGACCGCGGCGCCCTCGGCACCAGCGCTGGCCATGGCGGTACCGGCACCCGCGGCCACGATGCCGACCACGGCGGCGCCGACAGCGGCAGCCTTCTTGACGCTCATAAGAGTCTCCTTGTAGCTGAGCACGATGCGTGCATGATCAGGAACGACCCCCTCCCCCGCTGGTTGCGGGAGTGCGCCGCGAATCACCCGTTCGTACGAACGCCGGGCCCGCACCAGGCGATCGGGTGACAGTCGGATCCACCCGTTTCCGGGGCCCCCGAACCTCGTTGTACTCGCCGAAGCAGAAACCGTGCGCCGCTGTCGGCGAGCGGGTCCGCCTGAGTGATATTGGCCAGCCGGCCGGAACCTCTCGGCCGTCATTCCTGTTTCGCTCGGTGCCCCGGGAGGAGAACCACCCCCGGAAATCAACGGAGGAATACCACCATGCGCAAGTTCTCGAAGTCCCTCGTGCTCACCACCGCCGCTGCCGGCCTGCTGCTCGGCGGTGCGGGCATGGCCGTCGCCAGCTCGGGTGCCCAGGGTGTCGCGGCCGGCTCCCCCGGCGTGCTCTCCGGCAACGAGGTCCAGGTGCCGATCCACATCCCGGTCAACGCCTGTGGCCTGACCGTCGACGTGATCGGCGCGCTGAACCCGGCCTTCGGCAACACCTGCGTCAACAACGGCTGACCCTGGTCGTCCGACCGGTCCCCCTTCCTTAGGAGATCCACCATGCAGAACGCGAAGAAGCTCGCGGTCCTGTCCACCGCCGCCTTCGGCCTGGTGCTCGGCGGCGCCGGCGCCGCCATGGCCAGCGCCGGCGCAGAGGGCGTGGCCGCCCACTCCCCCGGTGTGGCCTCCGGCAACGCCATCCAGGTGCCGGTCCACATCCCGGTGAACCTCTGCGGCGACACCGTCAACGTGATCGGCGCGCTGAACCCGGCGTTCGGCAACACCTGCATCAACACCGAGCACAACCACCACGACGACGACGACTGCTGAGCAGCCGAAGTCTCGTGAGCCCGCTGCCCCCCGGACTTCCCAGGTCCGGGGGGCAGCGGTGCGTCAAGCACCGTCGAAAGGACCTGCGTTGACCCTCTCCCCGACCACCGGCGCGCTGACCGCGCTGGGCGCGGCGCTGCTGCTCACCCCGGCGGGCACCGCGGTCGCCGCGGCCGCCGCCCCGCTCGCCGCCCCGTCCACCGCCCTGCAGCCCACCCAGGTCGCCCCGGCCGTGGGCGCGCTCGGCGACACCACCGGCTACGTGCTGGGCCCGGCCAAGGACCTGCGGCTGGACCCGTTCGCCCAGTCCGCCGCCGACCCGCTGAACAACGCGCTCGCGGTGAAGCCGGACAACGGCGTGCCGAAGGTCTCCACCACCGCGGCCACCGGTGCGCTCAGCGGCGGGGGCGGCGCCAAGGACCTGCCGGTCGCCGGCCTGCTGCTGCACGCGCTGCCGGGCTGATCCCCGCCCCGCACGCGGCGGGGC
>NZ_JBHYKG010000238.1:0-13679 GCF_042741245.1 Kitasatospora sp. NPDC058965 | reverse complement strand
GAACTGCGCCGCGGCGCGCTGCGCGACGCGGACCCGGGCCTGTACGTCAACCTGGGCACCGGGGTGGCCGCCGCCGTCACGGTGGGCGGGCGGGTGCTGGCCGGCGCGCACCACGCGGCCGGCGAGATCGGCTACCTCAATCCGGGCGGCGCCCCGGTCGACGCGGTCGCCCGCGGGCACGCCCCGTTCGAGGAGCTGGTCGGCGGCCGGGCGCTCGCCGAGCAGGCCGCCGAGCTGCTCGGCGGACCCGTCGGCGCCGCCGCCCTGTTCCGCAGCCCCGAGCCGGCGGCGCGACGCCTGGCCGACCGCACGCTCGACGTGCTGGCGACGGCGCTCGCCAACCTCTGCACCCTGCTCGACCCCTCGCGGATCGTGGTCGGCGCGGGCCTGATGGCCGCGGCCGAGGTGATCCTGCCCGAGCTGGAGCGCCGGATCGCCGGCGCCACGCCCTTCCCGCCCGACCTGCGGGTCGCCCACTTCCGGCAGGACGCCGCCCTGCACGGCGCGATCGCCCTCGCCCTGGACAGCCTGCGCGAGCTGTCCGGCCCGCCGCAGCCCGCCGACCACCTCGGAGCCCGCCGATGACCCCCTCGCCCCTCGCCGCCGCCCTCGGCGCCCGGATGCACGCCGAGATGGCCCAGCAGCCCGCGGTGCTGGCCGGACTCGTCCACCGCTGGCCGGAGTTGACCGCGCAGGTCGCGGCGCTGACCGAGGGCGCGGCACCGTTCGGGGTGGCCTTCCTGGCCCGCGGCTCCTCCGACCACGCGGCGCTGCTCGGCCGGTACGCGGTCGAGCTCTACACCGGCCTGCCCACCTGCCTGGTCGCGCCGAGCCTGACCACCGCGTACCGGCGCGAGCCCAAGGGCTTCGCCAACTGGCTGCTGGTGGCGCTCTCCCAGTCCGGGCGGACCCCGGAGATCGTGGACCTGGCCCGGCGGTACGCGGCGGCGGGCGCCCGGGTGATCGCGGTGACCAACGACGCCGGCTCCGACCTCGCCGCGGCCGCGCACCTGTCGATCGCGCTGGAGGCGGGCCCGGAGCTGGCGGTGCCGGCCACCAAGACGGTGACGGCGCAACTGCTTGCCGTGCTGGCGATCGCCTCGGGGCTGCCGGGCAGCGGACTGACGCAGAGTCAGCTCCTGGGCCTGCCGGCGGCGGTGGCGCAGGTGCTGGACGACCCGGAGCCCGCCCGCCACGCCGCGCCCCTGCTGGCCGCCGCCGACCGGCTGGCCGTGGTCGGGCGCGGGGCCTGCTACCCGGCGGCCCTGGAGGGCGCGTTGAAGCTCCAGGAGACCACCGGGCTGATGGCGCACGGCTTCTCCACCGCCGATTTCCGGCACGGTCCGATCGCGGACTGCGGCCCCGCCGCCCCGGCCCTGCTGCTGGCCGGCTCCGGCCCGGCCGACCCGGACACCGTGGCCGTGGGCGACGCGCTCCGGGACCGCGGCGCCCCCGTCCTGGTGGCCGGCACCGCCCCGGGCGCGGACCTCCCCTGGCCCGCCACCGGCACGCTCGCCGAGTGCGTGCCGGCCGTGGTCCGCGCGCAGCAGCTGGCCCTGGCCACCGCCCGCCGCCTGGGGCTGGACCCGGACCGGCCGCGCGGTCTGAACAAGGTCACCATGACCGCCTGACGGCCGGTCCGGCCACCGGTCGGCGGGCTGACGGCCGGTCAGCGCCGGGCGGGCGGGGCGATCCGGACCCGCCGGTCGGCCGGCGCGGAGTCGAGGTCGTGGAGCTGCGCCAGCACCGTGCGGCGCAGTTCGTCGTCGTCCTCGAAGGCGTGCTCCTGGAAGAGCGTGTACCCGCTCCACATCAGGTTCGCGCACACCTGCGCCGGCACCCGGCCGGTCTGCGCGCCCATGCCCACCAGCGCCACCGAGGTGATGCTGCCGGGCGCGAGCCGGTTCTGCCGGTGCACCGCCTGGAAGGCGGCGGCGCAGGCCAGCGCCACGTTGAGGGTCTCGCTGACGTCCTGGGCGGAGCCGGTCATGGTCGGCGCCGAGATCAGGTACTTCGGGACGGTCGCGCCGGACGGCACGCAGACCGCGCTGCCCACCGGCAGCGTCCCCGCGAAGCGGTCCCGGATCTCCCGCTGCACCCGCAGCTGGATGCCGGCGCCGAGGTGGCGCTTGATCGCGGCGTCCGTCCCGCCGTCCATCCGGCCGCGCGCGTTGGTCGGGCTGACCCACGCGTCGACCTGCCGGTCCAGCAGCGAGCCCCGGCGGACCTCGACCCCGGGCGTGTCCGCGAACGCCGCCCGCCAGGCCGTGACCACCGCACTGTTGAGGTCGGTCAGCACGACCTTGAGGGTGCTCTGCCGCTGACGGTCCATGGTGGTCCTCCGCCCCTCGTTCCTGCGTTGCCAGGAAGCTAGCGGGCCCGACTGACAGACCCTCGGGGCGGCGTTGTCGTCCGTGTCCGGTATCCCTGTGACGTCCCGTCAACGACCCGACGCACCGGAGCCCACCACCGTGACCACTGCCGACACCACCCCGGACCCGAACGACCCCCTGGCCCTGACCGAGCTGTTCGCCGGGGGCGGCGAGCCGTGGCTGCCGCTGCTCAAGCCGGTCATCGAGGCGGACCGCGCGGCCTCCTGGCTGATCGGCCCGGAGCGCGGGCCGGCGGTCGTCCCGGTGCGCGAACTCACCTTCCAGGCGCTCAAGCCGCACCCGCCGCACAAGTGGAAGGTGGTGGTCTTCGGGCAGAACCCGTACCCGCGCCCGGAGAGCGCGACCGGCATCGCGATGTTCGACAACACCTTCCACGACTGGCAGGACAGCCAGTTCGGCCGGGTGGTCAGCATCCGCTGCCTGATCAAGGCCGCGGCCATGTGGAAGTACGGCATCCCGAAGAAGACCCCGGTGGGCGACCTGCGCAAGCTGCTCAAGGAGCACGACACCGTGCAGCCGCCGGAGTGGTTCCAGGCCATGCTCACCCAGGGCGTGCTGCTGCTCAACGCCGCGCTGACCGCCAACAGCGACGGGGCGCTGCCGACCGAGACCCACACCGACTTCTGGCGCCCGGTCATCGAACGGATCGTGGAGGAGATCCTGCGGGCCAAGCAGCAGGCCGGCGAGGAGGACCGCGGCGTCGTCTTCGCCTGGTGGGGCGCGCACGCCCGCGGCCTGAAGAAGGTGGTGCAGCGGCTGCAGCAGAAGTACCCGGAGGTCGAGGTCCGCCACCTGGACCACGCCAACCCGGCGGCGCAGGGCGACCTGTTCTGCGACGGCGACCACTTCCGGGAGGTGAACGAGGCGATCGCCTCGGTGGGCGGCGGCGAGGTCGACTGGCTGCCGAGCACCGGCTGGAACGCCGCCGCGGCCGGCCGGGACGGTGAGCTGGCCGACCGGATGGGCGCCTTCATCACCTCCACGATGGAGCTGCACCAGCTCTACCTGGACCGCCTGGCCGGGGTGAAGGACGAGGGGCTGGTCCTGCCCCCGATCACCGGGGTGTTCGAGACCCCGCTGCAGGACTTCCGCACGGCGATCGGACCGGTGGCCGCGCTGTTGCCGGGGCTGGCGCGGCACGTGGACCTGGCCCAGGAGTTCGGCAAGCGGCGGGCGGACCGGGTCGAGCGCGGACCGTCGGCGGACGCGATCGCCGCGCTCCACCTGTACACCTGCGAGTCGGCCTTCTACCGGGAGATCAACTCCGTGCTGCGCAGCCCGGACCGGAGCCGGCTGCTGCCCTACCTCCCGTACCTGCGGCTGCTGTTCGCGGCGGTCGCCGACCTGCCCGCCCGGGCGCAGCCGCTCTGGCGCGGGGTGGCGACGGACCTGCGGGCGCAGTACCCGGTGGGACGCACCGTCACCTGGTGGGGCGTCTCCTCCTGCACGCCCGAGCTCGGCGTGGCCCGGTCGTTCCTGGGCAGCCGGGGGAAGCGGACGCTGTTCCAGGTGCTGCCGCAGCGGGCCGCCGGCATCCGGGACTTCTCGGCCTTCACCGGGGAGGAGGAGTTCATCCTGCTGCCCGGCACCCAGTTGGAGGTGACCGAGGTGAAGGCGGAGCGCGGCGGGCTGTGCACCGTGACGCTCACCGAGCTGGCGGACGGGCCGCTGGTGTCCTGAGCCGGCGGCGCGCGGGGCGCCGTCAGGACCGCTGCCCGGCCGGCCCGTCGACCGGGTCGGGCTGCTGCCTGCGGCTGCGGGCGGTCGCGTACCCGAGCGCGCCGGCCGTCAGCAGCCAGGCGCCCACCGCGATCCAGAGCAGCACGTGGCCGAGCGGGCGCAGCCAGGAGACGTGGGCGGCGGTCCCGGTGGAGAGGGTGGCGACCGCCGTCATGCCGAGCGGGAAGACCGAGGCCCAGCGCCGGATGTCGTAGGCGAGCCGGGGCCGCCGGACCTCCTCGGCGAGCAGCACCAGGTACCAGGCCAGGTCGAGGCCGAGCAGCACCAGGGTGGTCCACCGCAGGGCGGTGTGCCCGGCGCCGGTCCAGTGCGGCCAGGCGGTCAGCTTGGACCCGGCCAGTGCCGAGATGGCCAGTGCCCCGGCCGCGATCCAGTGGTCCCCGTGCCCCTCCTCGACCTGGTGCAGGTCGAACCGCAGCAGTGCGGCCAGGTAGAGCACCAGGCCCGGCAGGAAGGTCGCCAGCGCCGCCCAGACCAGCCAGTCCCCCTGGTGCGCCAGCGCCAATGTGCCGGCCAGCACCGCCAGCCCCTGGGTGGCCACGCAGACCAGGAACGCGGCACCGGGCATCCGCCGCTTCCAGTGCTCCAGCACGGCGACCAGCAGCCCGGGCCAGGCCACCGCGGCCAGGGCCAGCAGTGCCTCGGCGGCGGTCTGCCACCCGGCCAGCGAGAGCCTGGTCCCCAGCACCGTGGTGGCCGCCACGGCGGTCAGCGCGGGCGGGGTCCCGGCGCTGACCGTCCAGTGCGGGCGGTCCCGGGCGAAGGTGAGCGCGAAGGCCGCGGCCAGCAGCAGCCAGACGGCGGCGGCGAGCCAGAGCAGGAGCTCGGAGAGCAGGTCGCGCCCGACCAGGTGCAGGCCGACCGAGACGATCCCGGTGGCCATCACGATCGATCCGGCGGCCGGCGGCACGCGGTCCCACCAGCCGGTCGGTGCGGCAGCGGTGGCGGGCGAACCAGTCATGCGCACCATCACAGCGCCCCCGTGCCGCGTTCGTCGGCCGCGACGCCGACCGGTCACCCGGCCGGCGGCACGGCACCGCCACCCGGGTGGTGTCGGGTGCCGCCCGGGTGAGCCGACGGCTCCGCGCCGCCCGGGCCCCGATTTGATGGCGGCCCAGGATGACGCGTCGTCAGGAGGCGAAGGTGCCGCAGCCCACGTCGGAGCCGGGGGCGCTGCTGCTCCGGACCGGGCGCTTCTTCCACCGGGGGGAGCCGTCGGCCGACCTGCACCGGGTGGAGGTGGCGGGCGGGCGCGCCGGCGACGTGTTCTACCGGGACCGGTGGAGCCACGACAAGGTGGTGCACTCCACCCACGGGGTGAACTGCACCGGCTCCTGCCGGTGGAAGGTGTACGTCAAGCACGGCATCATCACCTGGGAGACCCAGGCGACGGACTACCCGTCGGTGGGCCCGGACCGGCCCGAGTACGAGCCGCGCGGCTGCCCGCGCGGCGCGGCGTTCTCCTGGTACACGTACTCGCCGACCCGGGTCCGCTACCCCTACGTGCGCGGGGTGCTGCTGGAGCTGTACCGCGAGGCCAAGCAGCGGCTCGGCGACCCGGTGCTCGCCTGGGCGGACCTGCAGGCGGATCCCGAGCGCCGCCGCCGCTACCAGCAGGCGCGCGGCAAGGGCGGCCTGGTGCGCGCGAGTTGGGACGAGGCGGTGGAGCTGGTCGCGGCCGCCCAGGTGCACACCATCAAGCAGTGGGGCCCGGACCGGATCGCCGGCTTCTCGCCGATCCCGGCGATGTCGCAGGTCTCGCACGCGGTCGGGGCCCGCTACCACGCGCTGATCGGCGCGCCGATGCTCTCCTTCTACGACTGGTACGCGGACCTGCCGGTGGCCTCGCCGCAGGTGTTCGGCGACCAGACGGACGTGCCGGAGTCCGGGGACTGGTGGGACGCGGCCTACCTGATCATGTGGGGGTCCAACGTCCCGGTGACCCGCACGCCGGACGCGCACTGGATGGCCGAGGCCCGGTACCGGGGCCAGAAGGTCGTGGTGGTGGCGCCGGACTACGCCGACAACGCCAAGTTCGCCGACGAGTGGCTGCACCCGCACCCGGGCACCGACGCGGCACTGGCGATCGGCATGGGGCACGTGGTGCTCAAGGAGTGCTTCGTCGACCGGCAGGTGCCGTTCTTCACCGACTACGTGCGCCGGTTCACCGACCTGCCGTTCCTGGTCACCCTGGCCGAGCGGGACGGGGCGTGGGTGCCGGACAAGTTCCTGCGCGCGGCCGACCTCGGGGACACCGGGGAGGGCGCGCAGTGGAAGACCGTGGTGCTGGACACGGCCACCGGGCAGCCTGCGGTGCCCGGCGGGTCGCTGGGGTTCCGCTGGACCGGGTCGGGCGAGGGCCGCTGGAATCTGGACCTGGCGGGCATCGAGCCCGCGCTGACCGCGTACGGGAGCCCGGGCGTCGAGGTGCTGCTGCCGCGCTTCGACACCGAGGGCGGCGAGCACGGCCAGGGGCGCGGCGAGGTGCTGCGGCGCGGGGTGCCGGCGATGCGGGTGGCCGGGCGGCTGGTCACCACCGTCTTCGACCTGCTGCTCGCCCAGTACGGGGTGGGCCGCCCCGGCCTGCCCGGCAGCTGGCCCGCCGGCTACGAGGACGCGGACCAGCCGGGCACGCCCGCCTGGCAGCAGGCGCACACCTCGGTGCCGGCCGCCGCCTGCGCCCGGATCGCCCGGGAGTTCGCGGCGACGGCGGAGAAGTCCCGGGGCCGCTGCATGATCCTGATGGGCGCCGGCACCAACCACTGGTTCCACTCGGAGACCATCTACCGTTCCTTCCTGGCCCTGCTCCAGCTCACCGGCTGCCAGGGCCGCAACGGCGGCGGCTGGGCGCACTACGTGGGCCAGGAGAAGTGCCGCCCGTTCACCGGCTGGGCCACCCTGGCGGGCGCGCTGGACTGGGCCCGGCCGCCGCGGCAGATGATCGGCACGGGCTGGTTCTTCCTGCACACCGACCAGTGGCGCTACGACCACTTCCGGGCCGAGGTGCTGGCCTCGCCGCTCGGCACCGGCCGGTTCGCGGACATGACCGGCGCGGACTGCCTGGCGCAGGCCGCCCGGGCGGGCTGGATGCCGTCCTACCCGACCTTCGACCGCAATCCGCTGGACCTGGCCGACTCCCCCGACCCGGTGGCCGACGCGGTGGCCGCGCTCCGGGCGGGCACCCTCGGCTTCGCCTGCGAGGACCCGGACGCCGAGGCCAACTGGCCCCGGGTGCTGACCCTGTGGCGCTCCAACCTGTTCGGCTCCTCCGCCAAGGGCGCCGAGTACTTCACCCGGCACCTGCTCGGGACCCACTCCAGCCTCAAGGCCACCGAGGGGGTCCGCCCCCGGGACGTGCGGTGGCACGAGCAGGCCCCCGAGGGCAAGCTCGACCTGCTGCTCTCGCTGGACTTCCGGATGACCTCCTCCACCCTGCTGTCGGACGTCACGCTGCCGGCCGCGACCTGGTACGAGAAGCACGACCTCTCGTCCACCGACATGCACCCCTTCGTGCACTCCTTCACCCCGGCGATCGATCCGCCCTGGCAGGCCCGGACCGACTTCGACGCGTTCCACGCCATCGCCGCCAGGTTCAGCGAGTTGGCCGCCACCCACCTGGGCACCCGGCGGGACCTGGTCGCCACCGCGCTGGGCCACGACACCCCGGCCGAGACTGCGCAGCCGGGCGGGGTGGCGCTGGACTGGCGGCGCGGCGAGTGCGAGCCGGTGCCCGGGCGGACGATGCCGGCGCTGGCCGTGGTGGAGCGCGACTACACCGCCGTGGCCGCGAAGTTGGCCGCGCTCGGGCCGCTGGCGGAGCAGCAGGGGCTGCCGGTGAAGGGGATCGTGCTGCACCCGGACCAGGAGGTCGCCGCGCTGGCCGCCCGCAACGGCACCACGGCGCAGGGCCGTCCGCTGCTGGACACGGCGGTCAAGGCCGCCGACGCCGTCCTGATGCTCTCCGGCACCACCAACGGCCGTCTGGCGGTGCAGGGCTTCCACACCCTGGAGCGGCGCACGGGGCAGTCGATGGCCCAACTGGCCGCCGAGCACGAGGGCAAGCTGGTCTCCTACCGGGACACCCAGGCCGCGCCGGTCCCGGTGATCACCAGCCCGGAGTGGTCGGGCAGCGAGTCCGGCGGCCGCCGCTACACCCCGTTCACGCTCAACACCGAGCACCTCAAGCCCTGGCACACCCTGACCGGCCGCCAGCACTTCTTCCTGGACCACGACTGGGTGCACGAGTTGGGCGAGGCGCTGCCGGTGTACCGGCCGCCGCTGGACATGCACCGGCTGTTCGGCGAGCCCCGGCTCGGGCCGGGCGGGCAGGCCGAGGTGACGGTCCGCTACCTGACCCCGCACAACAAGTGGTCCATCCACTCCGAGTACCAGGACAACTGGTTCATGCTCTCGCTCTCCCGCGGCGGCCAGCTGATCTGGCTGAGCGACCGGGACGCGGCGCTGATCGGCGTCCGGGACAACGACTGGATCGAGGCCGAGAACCGCAACGGGACCGTGGTCGCCCGCGCGGTGGTCTCGCACCGGATGCCGGCCGGGACGGTCTACATGCACCACGCCCAGGAGCGCACCGTCAACGTGCCCCGGGCGGAGAGGTCCGGGCGGCGCGGCGGCATCCACAACTCGCTCACCCGGGTGATCCTCAAGCCGACCCACCTGGTCGGCGGCTACGCCCAGTTGACGTGGGGCTTCAACTACCTCGGCCCGACCGGCAACCAGCGCGACGAGGTGACCGTGATCCGGCGCCGCAGCCAGAAGGTGGAGTACTAAAGCATGCGCGTGATGGCCCAACTGGCCATGGTGATGAACCTGGACAAGTGCATCGGCTGCCACACCTGCTCGGTGACCTGCAAGCAGACCTGGACCAACCGTTCCGGCACCGAGTACGTCTGGTTCAACAACGTGGAGACCAGGCCCGGGCAGGGCTACCCGCGCCGCTGGGAGGACCAGCGGCGCTGGCGCGGCGGTTGGCGCCTGAACCGGCGCGGCCGGCTCACCCTGGACGCGGGCAGCCGGGTCCGGCGGCTGGCGGAGATCTTCGCCAATCCGGTGCTGCCCGAGATCGGCGACTACTACGAGCCGTGGACCTACGACTACCAGAACCTGACCAACGCCCCGCTGGGCGACGACTACCCGGTCGCCGCACCGCGCTCGCTGCTCACCGGCGAGCCGATGGAGATCGGGTGGAGCGCCAACTGGGACGACAACCTGGGCGGCCTGCCGGAGCACGGCGAGGCCGACCCGATGGTGGCCAGGGTCCGGCAGCAGGCCGCGGACAAGGTGAAGTTCGAGTTCGAGCAGGCGTTCATGCTCTACCTGCCGCGGATCTGCGAACACTGCCTCAATCCGGCCTGCGTGGCCTCCTGCCCGTCCGGCGCGCTGTACAAGCGGGTGGAGGACGGGATCGTGCTGGTCGACCAGGACCAGTGCCGCGGCTGGCGCCAGTGCGTCACCAGCTGCCCGTACAAGAAGATCTACTTCAACCACCGCACCGGCAAGGCCGAGAAGTGCACCTTCTGCTACCCGCGGATCGAGGTCGGCCTGCCCACCGTCTGCTCGGAGACCTGCGTGGGCCGGCTGCGCTACCTCGGGGTGGTGCTCTACGACGCCGACCGGGTCACCGCCGCCGCCTCGGTCAAGGACGAGAAGGACCTCTACCAGGCCCAGTTGGAGGTCTTCCTCGACCCCGAGGACCCGGCGGTCCGGCAGGCGGCCGAGCGCGACGGGGTGGCCCGGGACTGGATCGAGGCGGCCCGCCGCTCGCCGGTGCACGCGCTGATCAGCACCTACCGGGTGGCGCTGCCGCTGCACCCGGAGTTCCGCACGCTGCCGATGGTCTGGTACGTCCCGCCGCTCTCCCCGGTGGTCGAGGCACTGACCGAGACCGGCTTCGACGGCGAGGACGCGGGCAACCTGTTCGGCGCGATCGACGCGCTGCGGATCCCGGTGGAGTACCTGGCCGAGTTGTTCACCGCGGGCGACCAGGAGCCGGTGCGGGCGGCGCTGGAGAAGCTGGCCGCGATGCGCGCACACATGCGGGCCGTCAACCTGGGCGACCGGCCGGACCCCGCGGTCGCCGCCTCGGTCGCGATGACGGAGCGTCAGATCGAGGACATGTACCGGCTGCTGGCGATCGCCAAGTACGAGGAGCGGTACGTGATCCCGACCGCGGCGCAGGACGACGCGCGCCGGCTGGAGGAGTCCGCGGTGCCCGCCGAGTGCGAGGTGGCGCACGTGGAGGGCGACCCGCACCAGCACGGGCCGTTCGGCGAGAACTCCGGGCGCCGGTCGCTGCCGATGGTGACCCTGGAGTCCTTCCACGCGCTGCGCAAACGGCAGACCGCCGACCGGGAGGAGGACGTCCGGTGACCGCCGCCGTCGTGCACCAGGCCGCCGCGCACTGCCTGGGCTACCCCGACCCCGACCAGGACCTCGCGCTGGTCCGGGCCGCCGTGGCCGAGCTGCGCGGCCCCGCCGCCCGGGAGCTGACCGCCTTCCTCGCCCACACGCCGTCCGCCGGCCACTACACCGAGGTCTTCGACTTCACCAACCGGCACAGCCTGTACTTGAGTTGGTGGACCGATGGGGACACCCGGCGGCGTGGGACCGCCCTGCTCGCCTTCCAGGACGCCTACCGGGCCCGCGGGTTCCGGCTGGCCGCCGCCGAACTCCCCGACTTCCTGCCCGTGGTGCTGGAGTTCTGCGCCGCCACCGGGGACGACGCGCTGCTGCGCGAGCACCGCCCCGCCCTGGAGCTGCTGCGGCTGGCGCTGACCGAGGCCGGCACCCCGTACGCCCACGTGCTGGCCGCCGTCTGCGCCACGCTGCCGGGCCCGAGCCCCGCCGACCGGGCCCAGGCCATGGCGCTGGCCCGGTCCGGCCCGCCGCGCGAGGAGGTCGGCCGCGAGCCCTACGGCCACCTCGCCCACCTGCCCGTGCTCAGCGGAGGCCACTGACCCATGGACACCTTCCTGTGGGGCGCGCTGCCCTACCTCGCCTTCCTCTCCCTGGTGGTCGGCCTGGTCTGGCGCCACCGCTACGACAAGTTCGGCTGGACCACCCGCTCCTCCGAGGTCTACGAGCGCCGCATCCTGAACTGGGCCTCGCCCGCCTTCCACTACGGCATCCTGTTCGTGCTGGCCGGCCACCTGGTCGGCCTGTTCGTCCCGGCGACCTGGACGGCGGCGGTCGGCGTCGACGAGCACGCCTACCACCTGTTCTCGCTGGTCGGCGGCACCCTCTCCGGGCTGCTGGCCGTCGTGGGCCTGGCCACCCTGCTCTACCGGCGGCGGCGGAACATGCCCGTGCTGCGCGCCACCACGGCCAACGACAAGGCCATGTACCTGCTGCTGTTCGGCGAGATCTGCGTCGGCCTGTACAGCAAGCTGACCAACTCGAACCTGCACCGCGGCTACGACTACCGGGCCACCATCGCCCCCTGGGCCCGCAGCCTGTTCACCCTGCACCCGAAGGTCGGGCTCTGGGACGCCGTGCCGACCTCGTACCGGGTGCACGCGGTGATCGGCATGCTGCTGATCGCCGTGGTGCCCTACACCCGCCTGGTGCACATGTTCAGCGCCCCCTGGTTCTACCTGTTCCGCCCGTACCTGGTGTACCGCAGCCGGCCGCCCGGGCAGGTGGGCGAGCGGCCGACCCGGCCCGGCTGGGAGCGCATCGACGCCTGAGCGGCACCACCGGCACTACCGGCACTACCCACGGTTCCCCCTACCGTTCCCCGGGCCGCCACCGGCCTTTTCCGGAAATCCCCGAGAGCTTTCCGGCAAATGCCGCAGCAATGCGTACCGAGAACCCTGGACCGGGCTGATCCGACGAATTTGACTTGACCTCACGGATCTTCGGGAATACCCGGGAACCGGCCCAGTCGCTTTCGAGAGGGGTGCCCGGAACATGAGCACCGAGAACGTCGCCGCGGTCCGCAGCACGGCGATGTACCTGCGCTGCTACCCGTACGACCCCAGTGGGCAACTGGACCTGCAGCTCGACCTGACCGCGTACGCCGCCCGGCTGGGGCTCGCCGAGCCGACGGTCTACCGGGACAACGGCGCCCGCTCCACCGGGCCGCTCCCCGCCCTGGCGGGCCTGCTGGCGGCCGTGCGGGCCGGTGCGTACCAGGTCGTCCTGGTGCCCGGCCCCTTCGTCTTCTCGCTCGACGACCGGCTCGCCCGGGCGACCGTGCGGCGGCTCGCGGCGGCGGGCTGCGAGGTCGTCGAGCGCTCCCGCACCGACCGCCCCGAGGACGCGCGCTGCGCGCTCGTCGGCTGAGCGTCCGCTTTCCGGCCGGCCGACCACCCCTTTTCCTCCGCGGAATTCCGCCGCCGGGAGAATTCCCCACCCTTGCCGCGCGCGCCCCACCACCGCGCCCGGCCCGAGCCACCCGACGTCCGGCCCACCCCTTTCCCGACCCCTTTCCTGCACACCTCCTTTCCTGCCCGACCCCTTTCCCAGGAGCCGCACCATGTCCGCCGACCCGCCCCGGGCATCGAGACCCCGCCTGCGCACCCTGCTCGCCGCCGCCACCACGCTGGCGCTCGCCGCGACCGGGCTCGCCACCACCGTGCCGGCCCTCGCCGCCGCCGACAGCCCGCCGTCCGCCGTCGCCCAGGCCGCGATCACCGGTACCCACTCGGTGAGCTACGACGGCTACTCCCTCCTCATCGACGGTCGGCGCACCTACGTCTGGAGCGGCGAGTTCCACTACCACCGCCTGCCCAGCCCGGACCTGTGGCGCGACGAGCTGCAGAAGATGAAGGCGGCCGGCTTCAACGCCGCCTCCATCTACTTCGACTGGGCCTACCACTCCCCCGCGCAGGGCGTGTACGACTTCACCGGCGTGCGCGACGTGGACAAGCTGCTGGACATCGCCGCCGAGGTCGGCGTCTACGTGATCGCCCGCCCGGGCCCGTACATCAACGCCGAGGTGGACGGCGGCGGCTTCCCCGCCTGGGTCACCGCGCTGCCCGGCAAGGCGCGCAGCACGGATCCGGCCTACCTGGCCGCCGTGGACGAGTGGACCAGCCACATCGACCCGGTGCTGGCCCGCCACCAGCTGACCAACGGCACCGGCTCGGTGATCGCCTACCAGGTGGAGAACGAGTACTACAACAACGGTGACGACGGCCGGGCCTACATGAGCCACCTGGAGCAGTCGGCCCGCAGCCACGGGATCACCGTGCCCTTCACCGGCAACCACAACGGCGCCTTCGCCACCGGCACCGGCGCGGTCGACATCGACGGCATCGACTCCTACCCGCAGTGGTTCAACTGCTCCGACCCCGCGCACTGGAACGACCTGCCGAACGTCTCCCAGTACCACCGCGCCGCCAACCAGCCGATCTTCACGGCGGAGTTCCAGGGCGGGTCCTTCGACCCCTGGGGCGGCCCCGGCTACGACAAGTGCCGGCAGCTGACCGGCGCCGACTTCGCCAACGTGTTCTACAAGAACAACATGGCGGTCGGCGCCACCCTGCAGAACCTCTACATGACGGTCGGCGGCACCTCCTGGGGATC